>JAZQSV010000064.1:0-68599 GCA_045630265.1 Acutalibacteraceae bacterium | reverse complement strand
GTCGGGCGATACACAGGTGCTTCGCTTTTTCTCCTTTTGTATTAACGATGAGCTTGTGCCCGAGGATTTTTCAGTTGTAGAAAGTGCAACCGAACTGCTACTTAAAATGCTTTTTGAGCCGTCGGCCGAAAACGGCGCCTTTAAAACCTACGACCTTGAGCGCGAGCGCCGACTGACCTTAGAAAAAATAGAAAGTCTTATTAACGAAAAGCGTAGCTACGCCATTGCCCAAACCCTGCTTCATATGTATAAAGACGATGAGTTTGGTTGTTTTAAATGCGGAAGCGCAGAGCAGGTTAATGCCATTACCGAAGAATCGCTTTATAAAGCATGGGAAGAAATGCTTTGTAGCGCCACTGTTAGGATTGTAGTTATAGGAAAATCCCTGCCAAATGGGCTGTTTGAAACCATTAAAAGCCGCCTTGATGGTAAAGTTCGAAAACCTATTCTCCCCACCCCCGCAAAGCCAAAGACCAAAGCCACTGCCGTAAACCGCGTTACCGAAGAATTTGATGTAAACCAAGGCAAGCTTGTTATGGGATTTACAACCGATTTTGTGGGCAGCGACCTTGAAACCGCTCACCTTGCCGTTATGGCGGATTTGCTGGGTGGTGGTCCCTATTCTAAGCTGTTTCAAAACGTTAGGGAGAAAATGAGTCTTTGCTATTATTGTGCCGCAAGGGTTGACCGTAAAAAGGGCTTTTTACTTGTGGATAGCGGCGTAGAAGCCGACAAAATGGATAAGACGGAAAGCGAGATTATAAATCAGCTGACTGCCCTTAAAAATGGAGATTTTGAGGATTCTGACCTTGCCGCCTCTATAAGAAGCATTAAAGATTCACTTTTGGGACTTAGCGATTCATCCTTTGCGCTGGACGGTTGGTACAGTACCCGCTTTGAGGGCAAGCCCGCCACTCCCGAAGAGTTTATAAGCGCCATTGAAAAGGTAACGAGAGAAGATATTATAAAAGCGGCAGGGCTTTACACCCTTGATACCGTTTATAAAATTGTCCCCAAAAAGGAGGGTGAGGAGAAATGAGCTTTGTAAAAGAAACAGTTAAAAGTGATTTGTTTAAAACATCCTACACCCTTGTAAAACACGAAAGCGGGCTTCAGATTTACCTATACCCTATGCCCGGCTTTACAACCTATTACGGCCTTTTCGGCACAAGATACGGCTCCATTGATAACAGCTTTGAAAACGAAAAGGGCGAAACTGTAAATCTGCCCGAGGGTATTGCCCATTTTTTGGAGCACAAACTATTTGAAAGCGAGGATGGTGATGCCTTCACAAGGTATGCCGCCACCGGCGCTTATGCAAACGCCTATACCTCCTTCGACCGCACCTGTTACCTATTTTCCTGCTCCAACAGGTTTTATGATAACCTTGGCATTTTGCTCGACTTTGTTCGTTCTCCCTATTTTACAGAGCAAACGGTAAAAAAGGAACAGGGTATTATTGGTCAGGAGATAAGAATGTACGACGACCAACCCTCCTGGCGAGTGCTGTTTAATATGCTCCTTGCAATGTACTATAACCACCCCGTTAAAACCGATATTGCGGGAACTGTGGAGTCTATTGCTAAAATTACCGCGCCACTGCTGTATGAATGTTATAATAAGTTTTATAACCTTTCCAATATGTTTATTGTTCTTGGCGGCGATTTTAATACGCAAGAGGTTTTGGATTTTATTGAGAAAAATTTAAAATTCACAGAATATAAGGAGCTTAAAACATCTCTCCCCACCGAGCCAAGCGAAGTAGTTAGAAACTATGTAGAATCCACTTTGGACGTTTCTATCCCCCTTTTCTGCATTGGCTTTAAGGATAATATTGCAGAAAATAACCCCAGCGCAAAAAAGACGGCGGCTATGGAGATAGTTCTTAAAATGCTGACAGGTGATGCATCTCCCTTATACAAAACACTTTTAGATAAAAAGCTTATAAACGAGGATTTCGCAAGTGAATATTTTGTCGGCAAGGGCTTTGCCATTCCTATGTTTGAGGGTGAATCTAAAAACCCAAAGGAGATTTTAGAACTTATTTTGGCAGAGGCGGAAAGCTTTAAGAAAAACGGAATTCCAACCAAGCTTTTTGAGGCGGTTAAGCGCTCTTTCTACGGCGGACTTATGAAAAGGTTCGATACTGCCGAAAACATTTGCTCCCTTTTGACCGACGGTGCCGTTTTGGGCTATAATATTTTTGAGTATATAGAAGAAATTAAAAACGTAACTGAAAAGGACGTTTTGGAAGTTCTTTCGGTATTTAAACCGGAAAATGCCGTTTTGTCGGTAGTTAAAGGTAAGGAGGAAAAAATTTAAATGAACAAGATTACTATTTTCGGTCTTACCTTTAATATTGACCCCGTCGCCTTCACCCTCCCCATTGGCGGAGGTTGGTCGGTTTATTGGTACGGAATTATAATTGCCGTTGGCGTTTTCTCGGCTCTTTGGTACGGTATGAAAAACGGGAAGCGATTTGGCATTGAGCCAGACGCAATTTTTGATGCTTTTGTTGTAATTTTACCCCTTAGCATTTTAGCGGCAAGGGCATATTACATAATATTTGACCCGAGCAGCAGTTTCAAAGACTTTTTTAACTTTAGCGGCAAGGGCTTTTCAGGTCTTGCCATTTACGGTGGTGTTATAGGGGCAGCAATTACCACCTTTATAATGCACAAAATTAAAAAATTCAGTCTTTTAGCGGCGCTAGACGTTACCTCTGTTGGATTTTTAATTGGGCAAGGCATCGGTCGTTGGGGCAATTTTATAAATCAAGAGGCGTACGGCACCTTTACGGGCAGCAGCTGGTTTGGTATGACCGGCGGAGTAATAGCTTACGAAATGGGCAGCGATGCACTTGTACACCCTTGCTTTTTATATGAATCTATCTGGTGTATTGCGGGTGCATTCCTCTTACACTACTTTAGTAAAAAACGTATTTTCAAAGGACAAATTTCGCTTATGTACGGTGCATGGTACGGTTTTGAGCGCACCTTTATTGAGCTTCTCCGTACCGATAGTTTAATGCTTGGTCCCTTCAGGGTTTCGAGCTTACTTTCGGCACTGCTATGTATAACCTGCGTTACACTTTTAATAGTACTTATAAAGCGCAAAAAGGAAGATAACGCTGAATATACCCCTATTTTTGCCAACGTAGATAATGAAACCGAGGAACAAGAGGTTACACCCGCCGAAGAGGAGATATAAAATGGAAATTATTAATGGTAAAGAAATTGCCGCCAAAACAAAAGCGGAAATAAAGCTTAAGGTTGAAGCCCTTATTAGAGACGGCGTTCGCCCCGCCCTGGCGGTTATAATTGTAGGGGACGACCCCGCAAGCCGAGTTTACGTTAACAATAAGAAAAAAGCCTGCGCAGAGCTTGGCATTTATTCTGAAGAATATGCCCTGCCTGCCAACACCGAAATGAAAGACCTTTTAGACCTTATTGATACCCTTAACAGCAGAGATGATATTAGCGGTATTTTGTGCCAGATGCCGCTTCCCCGCCATTTGGACGAAAAGGCAGTTATTGATGCAATTTCTCCCGAAAAGGACGTGGACGCTTTCCACCCCATTAACGTTGGTAAGATAATGATTGGTGATTTTGACTTTTTGCCCTGCACACCCGCAGGTGTTATGCGCCTTATTAAGGAAACGGGTGTTTCGGTTGCAGGCAAAAGATGTGTGGTAATAGGTCGTTCTAATATTGTAGGCAAGCCGATGTCTATGCTTCTTTTGCATGAGCACGGCACCGTTACCATCTGCCACTCTAAAACCGAAAACCTTGCAGAAATTACCAAAACGGCCGACATTTTGGTGGCGGCAGTAGGCAGAGCAAATTTTGTTACCGCCAATATGGTAAAAGACGGCGCAATAGTTATTGACGTTGGAATGAACAGAAATAAAGAAGGTAAGCTTTGCGGCGATGTTGATTTTGAAGCAGTAGCCCCAAAATGTTCCTTTATTACCCCCGTCCCCGGTGGGGTCGGCCCTATGACAATTGCAATGCTTATGGCAAATACAGTTACCGCCGCAGAAAGGCAAAATAACATTTAAAAGCCGAAAGGACTGAAATTTTTGAAGGTCTTACTTAAAGCCCTTACCCTTTACGCGATAATAATAACGGTAATATCCCTTAGTGTTTTTTCGGTGCTTGGTGCTTCCAAAACGCTGGAAGTCAAGGAGCATAACCTTTCTCTTACCGTGCCTGAAAGCTATATTCTTTTAAACGAAGATAATGCCTCAAAAAACGGGGAGCTTATTGAAGATTTTGGTCTTACCGCCGACTCCTTCAAAAAGCACCTTGAAAGAAACAACATAATTATTTTTGGACTCGAAAAAGAAAATCACAACCAGCTTATTTTAAAATGTTGGGAAACCGATTTTTCTAAGGATATAAACGAGCTTTCTTCTTTAAATGACGATTCTTTAAATCTTGTTATAGAAAAGCTCGTTACCGTAAAGGGTTCCAGCTACCGCGCCCTAACCTTGAACGGTATGCGACTGATTGAAGTACGCTTTGAGGGCGAGGACCAAATAGGTAAATTCTATTCGGTACAGTACGTTACTATCCGAAACGGCAAAATATATTCCCTTTCCAATATTTTTACGGGTGATAAAACCGAGGATAAAACTACCCTCGCCTTTTCCCTTGCAAAGGGTCTGAGCATAAAGGACACTACCTCGCCCTCCACCTGGACTGCCGCTACAGTTTTAGAGCTTGCCGTTATGTGGATTGGAATAGTCGGTGCAGCAGTGGCTATTACTCTTATTATCATCTCCTTTATAAAGGATAGAATTAAGTTTAAAGAAAAGGCCGAAAATGGCAATGATACCATCTCCCGCAGACGAAGATAATTATTTATTTGTAAGGTTTAGGTAAATTTTACTTGACACGAAAGAAAATTCGTTATACAATATATATGGTATAGTTTTAGCGAATGTGCTACAAACTATTGAAAATATTGCGTCCCTTGGGACAGATACTTTTTTCTACTGGCTTATATGCCATTTATATAACGAATTTTTAATATATTAAGGTAAAGTGTGCTCTGCGCTTTGCTTATATTTGAATTTATATATAAACACGAAAAGGTTTTTCTGTTATGGGACAAAACTTTTTCGTGTTTGTTTTTTATTCGCTATTAGCCAAATTGCACTATTTTTCCTACCATTTGGCTTACTTAAGTATCAAGGCAGCAGCGTGGCCTTTCTCAACACGCTCACTTAAAAAGGGAGGTGCTTTAAATGCCCACTAATCCGCTTTTTTATATTATCGGCGCGGTTATTTTAGTTGCGGTAGGTGCTTTGTTTTTCGCCCTTGGCTCGGCCTTTAGAAAAAAAGCCGACAAAAACGCCATTGGCACTGCAGAAGAGCAGGCACGAAAAATACTAAGCGACGCTATGAAAGCCGCCGAGGCCAAGAAGAAAGAACTTTTAATTGAAGCTAAAGAAGAAATTCATAGACAAAGAAGTGATTCTGAAAAGGAACTGCGTGAACGCCGCAGTGAAATTCAACGTCAGGAACACAGACTTCAACAAAAGGAAGAAAACCTTGACCGCAAGACCGATAATCTTGAAGCAAAAGAAGAAAAGTTAGCAAAAAAAGTAAAGGACGTAGAAGACCAGCTAGCAGAGGTTGAACGTCTCAAGAAAAGCCAGTTTGAGATGCTTGAAAAAATTTCAGGCTTCACCGCAGAACAGGCAAAAGCACAGCTCCTTTCCATTTTGGATAGCGAGCTTGACCACGAAAAAGCAGTTAAGATTTTGGAGTTTGAGCAACAGCTTAAAGAGGAAACCGACCAAAAGGCCAAGGAGCTTGTTTCACAGGCCATCCAACGCTGTGCGGCCGACCACTCCTCTGAGGCTACCATTTCTGTTGTTGAACTTCCAAGCGATGAAATGAAAGGTCGTATAATCGGCCGTGAGGGTCGTAACATTCGCGCCCTTGAAACTGCAACGGGTGTTGACCTTATCATTGACGATACCCCCGAAGCCATTACCCTTTCTTGCTTTGACCCCGTAAGAAGAGAGATTGCTCGTCTTTCTCTTGAAAAGCTCATTCTTGATGGCCGTATTCACCCCGCCCGCATTGAGGAAACAGTTGCAAAGGCAACTGCCGAGGTTGAGCGCACCATTAAGCAAGAGGGCGAAAGAGCAATGCTTGATGCAGGTATTCATAACCTACACCCAGAGCTTGTTCGTCTCTTAGGTAAACTCCACTACCGTACAAGCTACGGACAAAACGTTTTAAATCACGCTTTAGAAGTTAGCTACCTTGCAGGTCTTATGGCGGCCGAACTTGGCGAGGACGTAACCCTTGCTAAGAGGGCAGGCCTTCTCCATGATATTGGTAAGGCCCTTGACCACGAGCAAGAGGGCTCACACATTCAGCTTGGTATTGAGGTTGCTAAGAAATGTAAGGAAAGCGAAGCTGTTGTTCACGCTATTCACGCTCACCACGGCGATGTTGAAGCAAAAACAGTTATTGCCTGCCTTGTTCAGGCGGCCGACGCCATCTCTGCTGCCCGCCCCGGTGCTCGAAGAGAGAATATTGTAAACTACATTAAACGTCTTGAAAAGCTTGAAGAAATCGCAAACTCCTTTACAGGTGTTGAAAGTTCCTTTGCTATTCAGGCCGGCCGTGAGGTTCGTATTGTAGTAAGACCCGAAGTTATCAGCGATGACCAGATGATTATTTTGGCACGCGATATTGCAAAGCGTTATGAGGATGATTTGGAATATCCCGGTCAGATTAAGGTTAACGTTATCCGCGAAAACAGAGCGGTTGATTACGCAAAATAATTTTAAATTATAAAGCAGGAAGCATCCAAAAGGAAAGCTTCCTGCTTTTTTATTCCCCCCATTCTAGAATATTCAAAAAAAATTAAACATTTTATGGTAATGTGTGGTATAATTATAAAAAAGGGTTGGGGGGCATTACTTTGCGACTCAAAGAAATAAAATTTGCAGGACTTTTATCTGTACTGCTGGGTATTTTATTTATAATTCTAAAGCAGGACGTTATAACAATATCTATGTGCATTATAGGCGCACTTTTTATTGCCGCCGCCATTTACGATTTGGTTAAAAAGGCCTATCCCTTTGCCATAATAAAAGGGGTTATAGGTCTTTCCATTATTGTCTTTGGTTGGCTGTTTATAAATTTGGCGCTATTTATTCTTGCCGCCATTATTATTGCCTTTGGCCTTCTTCAAATTGTTGGTATTAAAGCGATTGCCGACCTTTGCGGAACAAAACAAAAAATATTTATATATGCAAAGCCCGTGATCTACATCCTTGCAGGCCTTTGCCTGCTTTTAAACCAATGGGCAACAATGGGTTTTGCCTTTATCTTTATTGGTATTTTACTTATAATTTCGGGAATTATACTACTCTTTGAAAAAAGGTAATATACATAAAAAAATAAAAAGAGCTGTGCGAAAAATTTCGCACAGCTCTTTTTTATTATTCGTAAACTGTTTCTTCTATTGCCGATTTCTTAGTTTCTTCCAAAAGCTCAAGCGTTTTTGTGCTTTTCTCTGTGAGCACAATTACCGTTTCATAATAGGTGCCGCTATGCCGTTTACTTCTTTTAAACATTTCCTCCCCTTCGTCATCTATAACCATATTGTATAGATATACTCTTGTTTCGGTGTAATCGGCTGTCGTTTTATGTTCCTTAGCAGCACTGGTAACAAGCGCTTTTGCCTGCTCTCTTGTGATTAGATATTCGGTTTCCTTGCCCTCCCCCATATCGGGTGCACTAACGTACATTCTAACGTTTTCTTCAGAACCAAAGGCAAAGTCCAAATTATTCATTTTATTTTCTATACCATCTAAAAGAGCAAAGTTGTTTTTATCAAAATAACGGCAAACGCTGTACCACCTTTCAAAGGTCTTGCCGTTTTTAAGCTTGTAGGCAACATAGAAAGTATTAGTGTCGTCATTAGCATTTAATACTCTATTTTCTATCACGTTTTTATTAACCGTTAAAAGCTTTTCTATGTCTTTTTTATCGGTAATTGTGGTGGATGCTACATCGGTATTGGCATTGTACCAAGAGCCGCCAACTAAATATGTGGCCGATTCTACCTTTTCAATATCCGGAGTCCTTGTAACGTACCCAAAGCCGCCCGTAGCAATAATTATTACAAAGGCAGAATAAAGTGCTGCAGACACACCGCCAATTAAAAGACTTCTTCCAACATTTTTAAAATTGCGGTTGAAAATTGCGCCAAGCACGGTAGCTATAAGCAAACCACCAATTATTGCAAAGGTAACAAATGCAAAACTGAACTCTGCATCACCAGTAAAGATAAATCCAAATAAAAATCCTGCCAAGATACTTGCAAGTCCTATTAAAAGGGTTGGCATTAACTTATGAGCAAAGGCAGAGCCGGCGCTTTCGCTTTTTCTTTTTTTGGCAAAGATTAAGGATATTATAAATATAACTACTGTTAAGCTCACCCATATTATTGTGGAGACAGGGATTTTAAAGCTTTCCTCGTTCATAATAGAGTTCATAAACGAAAACGCTAAATATCCGCCGCTTGAAATTGGAGAAAACGCAAGATAAAATTCATTTTCAAATGCGGTATAGGGTAGTCCGTAAAGATTGTTGGTCATTTGCTCTACCACAATAAGTGCCAAAACAGGTAGGCCTACGTTAAAGACCACAAACGAAACCATTGCCTCAAAATTTCTGCCCGCAAAAAGCATAAAAAAGCTGCACACTACCGCAAACATAATACCCGTAAGCAAGGTTAGTGCTAAAAACCATAAACTGCCATAAGCATAAGAGTTTCGACCGTCACCAAGGCAAATTAAAAAAGCTGAAACTGTAGGAATTATTATGGGAACAAAACCACCTACAACCGACGCCAAAAGGCGCGACACAAAAAGTCCCCTTCTGGTAAGCGGCACGGCAAAGAATAAATCCGAACTGCTTTTTGTGTGCATAAAGCTAAAATTAAGGTCGGTTAAAATAAGGGTTACCGCCATTGAAATAAGGAAGCAGGCAAACAGTGCCGCCAATGTTATTTCACTTATATATCCGTTACTTCCTATGTTCTCTCGCATAGAGAAGGTTGGGAAAATCGGCAATACTAAAAAGCTTAAAACACTGCCCAAAATTATAACGGCCTTGTTTTTATTTAAGGTAAATAAAAACATATTCAAAACTGCGGATTTTTTTCTATCCGATAACTGCGTTGACGTCATAACCCAAACCTCCCAGTTCAAATATAAATAACTCCTCTAGCGTGGGGCTTAGCGACTCATAAAAAATGGGCCCCATTTTGCTTATGTGGCTTTCTATTTCCTCATAATCGCCCTTTATAACAAGCTGTAGCATACTGCCGGTGCGTTCTAACTTCAAAATGTGTAAATTACCAAATGCGGTGGTTTCTGGAATAGTTTTAAATACCGCCTGAACCTTGTGTACCTGCGATTTGATATTATCAAGCTCGCCGCTGAAAATGATTTTGCCCTTGTGTAAAAGTCCTACAAGATCGCACATATCCTCAAGCTCACGAAGATTATGCGAAGCAATAATTACGGTTGTTCCAAGCTCCTCAATATCCTGCGAAATAAGGCGCTTTAAAAGCTCCCTCATTACGGGGTCAAGTCCATCAAATGCCTCGTCCAAAAGCAGATATTTCGGACGGCAGGAAAAGGCGAGTGCCACCGCAACCTGACGCTGCATACCCTTTGACATATTTGAGATTTTAGCCTTTTTATTTATGGAAAATATCTCACACATTTCCTCTAGACGGTCGGAAGAGAATTCGGGATAAAAGCTTTTATAAAAGGCGGCCATTTCCAAAATGTTTGAACCGCTGAAGAAAAACGGTGTGTCCCCTAAAAAGAATATTTTCCCCTTAAGCTTTGGGTTGTCGAAAACCTCTTCGCTGTCCACTGCTATAAAGCCACCCTCAGGCCTATATACTCCCGAAATAATTCTAAGCAGAGTAGATTTGCCCGAACCGTTTGAGCCAATAAGACCAAACACACGCCCCTTTTCTATTTTAAAGCTTATTTCATCCAAAGCGGCAGTTTCGCCAAAATGTTTAGATAGGTTCTTCGCCTCAATCATCCACTTTTCCTCCCTCTTTGTATAGGTCGTTTACAATATCTATAATTTCGTCTTTGCCTATTCCATAGCGCAGTACCTCTGCGGCCGCCTTTTTAAACTCGTTCTTTACGGAGGAAATAACCAAATTTTTTGCCTCTTCCCCCTCGGATATAAATGAGCCGCGACCTGCTACACTGTAAATTATGCCCTTTTCCTCCAAAATAAGATAGGCCTTTTGCACAGTGTTGGGGTTTACACCAAGCTTAGCCGCCATAGCCCTTACCGACGGCATTTTATCCCCCGCCGACATAGCACCGATAACGATAAGCTTTATAAAGCCCTGTACTATCTGGTCATAGGCGGGAACTCCGCTTTGCCAATCAATTTTCAGCATCTTACCTCCCCTTTCTAACTGTATTACTTGTGCTAGTACAGTTGTAGTATAACATTCATTTCCTATTCTGTCAAGAGGTTTTTGGAATTTTATAAAAAAACAAAAGTGTGGCGCAACCTTTCCCGCAAAAATTGGGGTGTTGCACCACACTTTTTATAATCTATTTTTCTGTTGTTTCCTCGCTCTTTTGTTGGGCTGAAGAAACGGGTTTTAGTTTTTGCACCTTTATATCTAAGGTGTTTTGGCTATTGTTTTTAGTGGTGAGGTCTACCGACGCCATAGTTGACGTAGCGGTATATCCCTCGGACAGGGTATAGCTTACGGTATATGCGCCGTATTTAAGCCCCTCTTTAGAAGCCACCCCGTTTGCATCGGTAGTGCCAAGGTCTATGGTAGCACCGCTTACGCTATTTTTAGCCGTTACTGGAACACCCGCTACGGGTGCTCCGGCATCGTCCTTTACCGAAACAGAAAGCTGTGCCGCCATACGAATGTGTGCGGGCGGGGTAATAACGGCATAGGGCCACTGCGGGTCGGGGCCGTAAAGCACACGCTCTATAGCGCACATTTCGGGGCCGTTTTCGTTACCAACGTGGTAAATCCAGTTGTAGCCGTTTTTATATCCGCCGTATATTGCAACGTGGCTTCGCCTATCCCAATGAACGCTACCGTCCTTGCGAACGGTTGCAAAAATAACAATAGAGCCAATTGGCACGCTCTCACTTGGTTTAAAGACAATGTATTTAGATGCATCCTTGGTTGCAGTAAAGGGTATGGTTTTTGAATAACCAAGGTCTACCCACTTCATTGCCGCCTGGTACCAATCCTCCGCCCAGGTTGAATCGACAGGGCGTGGCAAGCTAGAAGTATCAATTCCCGCAACGTTCGGAAGATAGTTGAAGTAAACGTAGGTTGCATAGGAGGCGCAAACAAGACCGCCCCTTTCAAAGGCCCTTAAATCAGGCTTGCCGTCGGCAGTAGTTTCGTATCCCGTTGAGCCGCCGCCGTAGGAAATGTTGGAAAGATAACCCATTCCCCTTTTCCTCGAGGCAAGAATATACTTCCACATATTGCCGTCTGCCCTATGTTTTTCAAGGTTATAGCCGGTATAAACCATCGAATCCATAAACACGTTATCTTCAATATCTAGATTAGAATTGTACTTAATATCCCATCCGCCTCCCATTGGGGTGGTTTGAACGGACGGAGGGGGGGTGGTTACAGGTTTGGAAGATGGCATCTCAGAGGAAATCTCCTCAGAACTCACCTCTTCAGAAGAGATTGGCGCCTCACTGGATGAGGGCGGAACAGAGCTTGCACTTTCAGTACTGCTGCTACTTGCGGTATCCCCCTTATTTTTGGGCGGCGTAAGCACACAGGTTAAAACCACAGCTATTACCACCACAAGTGCTACTGCGGCAGAAAGAATTTTATTATTAAAAATAAATACCAAAATCATAGTGGCAAGCGTGGCAAAGAACCTGCCCACTTTTTGCAAAATGGATTTTATCATATTAAATCTCCTAAAAAACACATTTTCTCTTATTTTATTGCCAAGTTCGCCTTTTGTCAACCTTTTTAGCCCTTTTATTACTTGGCATTTTTTAGGTTTTCGTCACAAAGTTTAAGAGATATATCTAAAAATTCTTCCCTTAAAATCTTTTGAACCTTTCTGTCGTAGCTCAGTAGTCCGTTGGTTTCATCCTCAATATCCGAAACCTCAGTATAAACTGTAGCCGAAAGACCTTTGCCCTTTAAAGGAATGATTTGATCCAAGTAAAGACTGCGAAGCGCTTTGACAAAATCCTCCCTTTTTTCGAACTTGCCGTAGCCATAGGTTTTGTCAGCATTAAAAACGTGGTCCGTTGGTTTAAAACTATAACCGCCAAACTCCGAAATTACAAGCGGTTTATCGGTCTTAACGGGCTTTACCCTTTTAAAATAAACGTGGCGGCTTTCAACGTCGGTTTTGCTTCCCAAAAACCAACCCGAAGTAGTGTCCACAAACCTTGTTTTGTCAAACCCCCTTAAAAGGTCGTACATCTCATCACTGCAAAACTGGCCCCAACCCTCATTAAAAATCGTCCAATAGCAAATGCTTGGATGGTTATAAAGGGTGGTTACGGTTTCCTTTAAATGCTCTACAAAATTTTGGCGGGAAATGGAATTTTTATGGAGGTGCTTATCGCTGCGGCGAATAAGTCCCAAAGTTGGAAGTGCGGTATCCCTTAAAAAGGAATAATCGCTGTTATTCACCATATCCTGAAAAACCACCATGCCAAGGCGGTCGCAATCGAAATAAAACTGCTCGGGTTCCACCTTAATATGTTTTCTTAGCATATTAAACCCAAGCTCTTTCATTTTTAAAATGTCGTCCTCATAGCACTTAGGTGTTGCGGGGGTGAGCCCGCCATCACTAAAATACCCTTGGTCTAAAAGACCGTGGAAAAAATAAGGCTTTCCATTAAGGCAGAGGCGATTTTCACCATTCACCGTTTTTATTTCCAAATCGCGCAAAGCAAAATAACTTTCTACCTTGTCATCCCCTACCTTAATTTTAAAGGTGTAAAGTGTGGGGCTTTCGGGCGACCACATTTTTGGATTTTCAACAGTAAAGCTTGCCTTACCTTTTATAAGAGGAATGGTTTTACCCAAAAATTCAACCTCGCCGTCAAGCTTCGGGGTAATCAAAATTTTAACCTTTGCTTTTTTAGTGTCAATTTTAATGCTTTCAATAAAATGTTCAGGCACACTTTCAAGCCAAACTGTTTGCCATATTCCGCTTGTGGGAGTGTACCACATTCCGCCCCTGTTTTTACACTGTTTTCCGTAAGGAAGCAAAAAGTCTGACAACGTATCAGTAACAAAAACCGAAATGGTATTTTCACTTTCTAAAAGGTTGGTTATATCAAAGCTAAAATGCCCGTAACCGCCCTTATGGTGGCCCACAGTTTTGCCGTTCAGCACTACCGTTGCGTACTGGTCTGCCGCGCCAAAATGAAGTATAACCCTTTCTTTTTTAAATCCCTTAGGTAAAGAAAAGGTGCGTCTGTAACAAAGAGTTGCCCCTTCGGTTGGCACCTCACAAACACCCGACAAAAGTGTTTCGGGGGAAAAGGGCACTAGGATTTTCCTATCAAATTTCGGCTCGTTTCCCCCGCTTTCTATAGAAAAATCCCACTCTCCGTTAAGGCAGAAAAATGAATTCCTTTTAAGCTGTGGTCGCGGATATACGTTCCAAGGAATATGGCCTATATTATCGCTTTCGGTTGTATAAAGCTTTGCAAAATCAGACATTTTGCTTCTCCTTTTTAATTATTTTAAAAAGAGGTATAAGTAAAATAGCCAACAAAGCGGCCACTAAAAGCGCAAATAAAAAGATATTTTCATTGGGCACAAAGGAGGTGGTGCCGTCGTCATTTACTATCTGTTCGGCATTTTTAAGAACTCCCGCACCGATAATGGGGCCTACAATGCCGGGAATTAAAACCTGAGATATAATTCTAAGGCCTTGGAACATTCCCGCTTTGCCCTTTGGCGTTAAATCTCTAATGGCAGCGCCGAATACCGCCATACCCGAAAGGTAGCCACACATCATTAAAAGCGAGCCCACAAAAACAACTGCTATGTTTTTAAAGAAAAACAGTAGCACATAACCTGCGCAAAGCAGGGCAACGGCGGGGATTACGGCCGACATAAAGCCCTTATTGTCGTACCTTTTTCCGTAAAGGGCGGTGAAAACCGCCGCTAAAATTATGGCGGGTGCCATTATAAGCACGTAGTTTTCCATTTTGAGTGAAACATTATAATACAAAATAAGATAAGGCATAAAAATCTGAATAGATATGCCAAAAACCGCGAACAAAATAAAGGTTATATAAAGTATTGGATTTTGCTTTATTACCTTTGGCCTGAAACCATAGAAAATATTTTTAATATAATTTTTATTTTCGTCGCTTCTGTTTGTAGTTTCTTTTATAAGGAAAATCCCTAATATACCAATTAAAATAACGGCGGAGCCGATAATTATGTAAATAGTGGTCCAGCTTTCGGCCTTATTTAAATCAAAGGACATAAATCCGCCGAAAACTACAAGTATAGCCACAAGCGGCATCATTGAATTTATTCCCTCTGCGGCGCCACGCCCATTATTTTCTGTGGCATCGGTAAGCCAAGCGTTAAAACAAGCGTCGTTTGCGGTGGATCCGAAAAAGGTCATAACACAGTCCATAATTATTACAAGGGTAACTCCAACGCTCATGGCCGAAAGGGTTGGAAAAAGTTTTGCTATAAAATCGTTTCTTATAAAGGCAAAGCTTAGTATTGAAACGCCCCATAAAATATAACCAAGAGAAATAAAAAGCTTTCTCTTTCCAATCTTGTCCGACAACGGCCCTATAAGCAGAGTGGTTATTGTAGCCGCCGCGGCCGAAGCAGAAACCATAAGGGATATCTGCGCCGCAGAGGCACTAAACATTTTATATATAAAAACGTTGAAATACATATTTTCAATAACCCAAGCAACCTGACCGGTAAGGCCAAAAATTACAAGTGCCGTCCAAAAAAACCTTGGATAATTTGAGTTTTTAGTTTTCAATTTTTTCACTCCTCTAAATTATTTCTGCCAAAGCGCCATTTTCCAAGGCGCCAATAATTTTTACCTTTAAAATTTTATGAAGGCAGTTTTCTTCTGCCTTTGTAAGAATAGGAACGTAGGCCTCGTTATAGCCCATAATATATGCGCCTTGCTGTGTTTCGAACAAAACCTCGCAGGTGGTGCCCACAAGCCCCTCAAAAAGGTTTAGGGAGGCGTTATTACAAGCGTTTGCCATTTCGGCCGCTCTTTCTTGCTTTACCCTTTCCTCTACCCTGCCTTGCATTTTTTCGGCGGCAGTGCCCACCCTTACGCTATATGGGAAAACGTGCGCCTTTACAAAACCTATTTCTTTTGCGAAATTTAAAGACCTTTCAAACTCTTCATCAGTTTCACCTATAAAGCCAACCATAATGTCGGTGGTGATTCCCGCGTTCCCCCAAAGGGAGCGTATATTTTCTACCACCTTTTTATACTCCTTGGTATTATAAAGGCGGTTCATTCGGCTAAGGGTTTCGTCGCACCCCGACTGTAGGGATAGATGAAACTGCGGGCAAAATTTATCTACCTTTTTGAGGCGGGTTAAAAGGGGCAAATTTGTTAAATCGGGCTCTAGGGAGCCAAGGCGTATGCGTTTTACTCCCTCCACCTTTGCAACCTCTTCCACTGCATCAGCAAGTGTTAATCCTAAATCAAGCCCATAAGAAGAAAGATTTATGCCGACCAAAACTATTTCTAAAAATCCGTTTTTAGAAAGCGTAACGGCCTCTTTTCTTATGTCCTCCAAATTTTTAGAGCGCACACGTCCTCTTGCCTTTGGAATAATACAGTAGGCGCAGCCCCTGTCGCAGCCGTCCTCAATTTTTATGTAAGCCCTTGTTCTTTCGCAAAATCTATTAATCTTACAGTTTTCAAACGAATCACCCTTTTTGTGGGGGCTAAACAGCAGTGCTTTTTCTCCCGTTTTTAAAAAGTCGGAAATGGCGGACGGGATAACTGCCCTGCCCTTATTGCCCATAATAATATCGGCGGGGAGTTTTTCGGCCTCCTTTGGAAAGGCCTGCGGCATACAGCCCGCAAGAATTACTACTGCCCTTTGGTTTGCCTTTTTATATCTTCTTACAAGCTGCCTTGTTTTTCTGTCACTTTCGGCGGTAACGGTGCAGGAATTTATTAAAATAACGTCGGCCTCTTTCGGGTCATGAGTTTCAGTATAACCCAAGCCTAAAAGATTTTCCTTTATTTGCTGTGTTTCGTACTGGTTTACCTTGCAACCAAGGGTATGAAAAAATACCTGCATTTAGTTTACCTCCTTTTTAAGCCGCATATATTTTAATTATACCTTTTTTACGCTCTTTTTACAAGATATATTTTGCCCTGCCACTTGTTGACTTTGTATATGAAAAATTATATAATCAAATCAAACCTTTAAAAACATAGGAGCTTATATGAAAATTTCCACCAATACGTATCCTTTAACTTCTGCTTTTGGACAAAAAGGGGCTATAGAGGTAATTGCGAATGCCGGCTTCGACGCGGTCGATATTTCTGTTTTCGGCCTCAAAGACAACCACCCTATTTTTAGTGCCGATTACAAAAATTACGCAAGGGAGCTTTTATCCCTTTCAGAAAAGCTTAATATTACCTATAACCAAGGCCACGCACCCCATCCCACCTCTATGGGAGAATTGGGTTACGATACAATGATTTTTGAAAAAACACTTAGGGCTATGGAGTTTTGTTCTCTTTTAAAGGTTCCCATTATTGTTGTCCACCCAAAGCAGCATTTAGACTATAGCAACGCTGAAAACATTAAAAGATTGAAGGAGCTGAACCTAGAGTTTTATAACCGCCTTATTCCCTATTGCAAGGATTTTAATATAAAAATTGCGACTGAAAATATGTGGCAGGGGGATGTGGGCAATATAACCTACTCTGTTTGTAACCACCCGCAAGAATTCAAAGAGTACCTTGATATGATAAACAGTCCTTACTTTGTTGCCTGCCTTGATATAGGACATGCCAACATTATGGGCGAGGATATTCCAAAATTTATTAAAACCCTTGGTAATAAGCTGGAAACCCTGCATGTTCACGATACAAAAAGAAATTTTGACTTCCACGCTCTTCCCTACACCGAAAACGGTGATGATTTTTGGATTCCCATTTTAAAGACACTTGCTGAAATAGACTATAAAGGCGACCTTACGCTTGAGGCCTATAACAGTATTTTAAAGGCAGACAAAAAGGATATGCCTACGGTAACGAAAAAAGCGGCGGATATTGCAAAAAGGATGGCGCAAAGATTTAATAGCTTCAAGGAAAGCAGATAGAAGTAGCTGTAAATGAAAACGGCGGTGAATTTCACCGCCGTTTTTCTTTTAAATTTTTACTATTTTAGGATAAATCTTACCATCCGTTATATCTATAGTAGAATAGGAGCAAAGGCCGTTATACCCGTAAAGTGTGCCGGGATTTACAAGCCATATTCCGTTTTTTTGCTCTACATTTGCAATATGGGTGTGGCCGTAAAGGGCAATTTTAACCCCCTCCTGTTCTGCCCGCTGTAAAAGCAAGGAAAGTGAACTTTTTACCGAATAGGGATGGCCGTGGGTAATTAGAATTTTAACTCCACCAAGGGTTATTATTTTGGTAGGCGGCTCGGCAGTGAAAATTCCGTCGCAGTTGCCTGATACCATATAAAAATTTTTATCACTGTACATAAAAGAAATTTCTTCGGCCTTGTTTATTCCATCGCCCAAAAATATTACGTTTTTTGCGTCCTTTTCCCTTTCCAGCGCAGTTTCAAAATTTTGCACCGCGCCATGCATATCCGACGTAACCAAAATTTTCATTTTTACCTTCTCCTTTGCATATAAACATTTTTAAGGACATAGAATAAACTGTAGTGGAGGCGATAATATGTCAAACGATTTTTTAAACGGTAAAATAACACCCGAAACTGCAGCCATTTTAAGGTCTAGGGGCATTGACCCTTCAACCCTTAATGAAAAGAATGCTACCAATATACTTTCTTCCTTAAAGCCGTCGGACGCCGAAAAAATCAATGCAATTTTAAACGACAAGCAGACCCTTGAAAGCATTCTTTCTTCTGACCGCGCCAAGGCGGTAATTAACCAACTTTTCGGCGGGGCGAAATAGTATGGATATTGCTGAGCAAATTTCCTCCCTACTTAATTCGCCCGACGGAATGGAAAGGCTCCGTTCGGTGGCAGAAGGACTTCTTGGCGGTGAGCAGACCAAAAGCGCACCACCGCAAAGCGAACTGCCAATGAATCTGCCCAATATGTTGTCCGACGCCGGAAACGCTATGAACATTATGCGCATTATGTCCCTTATTAACCAAAACGGCACCGACCAAAGAGCAGCGCTACTTTTGGCGCTTAAGCCCCATCTTAGCGCTGAGCGGCAAAAAAGGGTGGACCGAGCCGTTTCGTTTTTGAAAATTGCATCCATTCTCCCTATTTTAAAAAGCGAGGGGATTTTGGATAACCTGATTTAAATCTTTTACCATTTTGGAGTGGTATGCTTTATGACAAACGATGAAAGACGGGAGTTTGAGGCCCACAAAAAACGGGCCGAAAAACAGCTTAGTGATATGTACTACGGCAAATCGGGGCAAAATTACAGCAAAAACTCTGCTCCTACAAGCTCAAAAGGTTCATTGAATCCACAAAACAGTAGTAATAAAACCGAGCAACAGGAAAACGCGGGGTCCCAAAAAACACACCAAATTGAACCGCCAAAAGCACCCAGAAACGGCGGCGTTTCTCTCCTTAATATGCTTAACTTTAAAAGCATAGATATGGACAGCGACCGTGCCACAATTTTGGCCCTTTGTTTATTGCTTTCCAGCGAGGGTGCCGACGAGCTTTTGATACTTGCCCTTATTTACATAATGCTATAGGAAAATTTGGTATTTTCCTGTAGCATTTTTATTATATCTAAAATCTTTCGTTTTTTCAATAAAAGAAAACCCAACGAACGCATTCAAAAACTATTTGACTTTATATATTGCGAAGATATATAATATATACGATATGATTTTTGTGAGGGCGAAAAAATGCTTTATACCGAAAAAGAGCTTATAAATTTAAGAAAAGAGGTTATAAAAAAGGACTTTGGCAGAATGAACGAGCGCCAGCTTGAAGCGGTTGTTACCACCGAAGGTCCTTTGCTTGTTTTGGCAGGTGCGGGAAGCGGCAAAACCACCGTGCTTGTAAACCGTATTGCCTGCCTTATAAAGTACGGAAATGCCTTTTTTAGTAACATTGCCCCCACCCTTACCGAGGATGAGATTTTAGCGGCAGAAGGTTTTATAAAGGGAGAGGCTAACCTTTTAAACCCGGTTTCTTTTAGCGTTTGCCCCGCAAAGCCATGGGAAATTTTAGCCATTACCTTCACAAACAAGGCGGCAGGTGAACTAAAAAGCCGTATTGCCGCGCGCCTCGGTGCCGATGCAAACGACATCTGGGCAGGCACCTTCCACAGCATTTGCGCCAGAATCCTCAGAAGATATGGTGATTTGCTTGGATATTCCTCCCACTTTACAATATACGATACCGACGACCAAAAGCGTGTTATTAAGGAAATTTTAAAGTCAAAGGGCATTTCGGACAAGCAGTTACCCCCTAAATACATACAAAACGAAATAAGCAGAGCGAAAGACCGCCTTATCTCCCCCGAAGGCTATGCGGCCGAAGCAACACACAACCCGCTTAAAAGAGCGGTTGCCGAAGTTTTTAAAGCCTATAACGCCGAACTTAAAAAGGCAGACGCGATGGACTTTGACGACATTATTTTGAATACCGTTTTACTCTTCGAAAAAAACGAAGATGTTTTGACCTACTACCAAAATAAGTTTAAGTACGTGATGGTGGACGAGTATCAGGACACAAGCCACGCGCAGTACAAGCTTGTAAGCTTACTGGCCGACGGCTATAAAAACATTTGCGTGGTTGGTGATGACGACCAAAGTATTTATTCCTTCCGTGGTGCGACCATAGAAAATATTCTTAGCTTTGAAGAACAGTACAGTGGCGCCAAGGTGATAAGGTTAGAGCAAAACTACCGCTCTACCGCCACAATTTTAGACGCCGCAAACAGTATTATTGCAAACAATAAGGGCAGAAAAGGCAAAAGCCTTTGGACTAGTAAAAAAGACGATAGCAAGATTTCAGTAAACACCCTTATCTCCGAGCAAGAGGAAGCCCGCTTTGTTGCAGACAGTATTTTAAGCTTTGTTCAGCGTGGCGGTAAATTCTCACAAAATGCGGTTTTATACCGTATGAACGCCCTTTCTAGTACACTGGAAAACGTTTTTGTGCGCTCGGGTATTCCCTATAAAATTATTGGCGGCCACCGCTTTTTTGACAGAAAAGAAATAAAGGACGTTGTTTCCTACCTGCAGGTTATAAACAATGAAAATGACGGTGTGCGACTTAAAAGGATTGTAAACGTGCCCGCAAGAGGAATCGGTGAAACCACCGTAAAAAGGTCGGAGGAAATTGCCGAACATTTAGGGCTTTCCCTTTTCGACGTTTTTGAAAATGCGGCTGATTACCCAACTCTTTCCCGCAGTGCCGATCGGTTAAAAAACTTTACCTCTTTGATAAGAGATTTACAAAAAACCGCAGAGGAAATGCCACTTGATTTTCTTTTGGAGGAAACCTTAGACAAATCGGGCTATATGCTTTCTCTTAGAGCCGAGGGTAATGAGGCTGCCGACAGAATAGAAAATATTGGCGAGCTTTTGTCTGGTGTTAAAACCTATATGGCCGAATCTCCAAACCCCAGTCTCTCGGAATATCTGGAGGAGGTTACCCTTGTAAGCGATATCGACTCCTACGACGAATCGGACGATGCTGTTGTGCTTATGACACTGCACTCAGCCAAAGGTCTTGAGTTTGATAACGTATATTTAATTGGTATGGAGGAGGGCATTTTCCCAAGCACACAGACGGTCTACGGCGGGGAAAGTGAACTTGAGGAGGAGCGCCGCCTTGCTTACGTGGGTGTTACCCGCGCCAAGGAGTTCCTTACACTTACAAACTCCTACACCCGTATGCTTTTCGGCTCAACTGGCAGAAATATGCCATCACGTTTTTTAAAAGAAATCCCCAAAGATATTTGTGAAATTTCGGGTTATTCGCCGAGAATAACCTCCTCTCCCTACGATGGATACAATTCCTATAAAAGCAATTACTATGAAGGTGGCATCTATAGAAAAGAGCAGCCACAAGCCCCACTCAAGTCCGCTCACAGCTCTACTAATTATCGCGCCGCTACGCCTAAAAAGGCAGCGACGACTACCTACCAAAAGGGTATGCGGGTGCGCCACAAGGCCTTTGGTGAGGGCACAGTTTTAAACACCACACCAATGGGTGGCGATTTTCTGATTGAAATTGCCTTCGACAGCGTGGGCACCAAAAAGCTAATGGCAAACTTTGTTAAAATGGAAATTTTATAAAAAACACCCCGCACAGTATCTCTAGGTACAGTGCGGGGTGTTTAAATATTATTAGTGTACATACTGTAAATATTACATATCACTTTCTGGCATCATCTGCGCTACCGCTTAAAACTCTCGCTCTACTAAGTACGCCGTCTTTAAATGGATTTGGTTTTTTATTTCCATCCAATGCCATTTGGACAAGCTGCATAAATTTGTTGGCGGCATTTGCCGCGTTCCATTCGTGAAGCATTGTGTTATAAGCATTTTTTGCCATTTGGCGCCGCTTATCTTTATTGTCCAAAAGAAGCTTTACCTTTTCATAAAGGTCATCGGTGTTTCCGTCCTCATATATTAGGCCGTCCACTCCGTCGGTTGTAAGGAACGGCGCCGCACCGATTACGTGGCTTGAAACGGGAACACAGGCCGAGTTCATTGCCTCATTCAAAACGGCTCCCCAGCCCTCGTTTCTGTCAGACGTAAATAAAAGTATTTCACTTTTATCCATATACTCTCTAACCTGCTCTGGGCTCATAGCTCCTCTGAGATGTACGTAATCGCCGAGGTTCTCTGAAGAAATTCTTGCCTTTAACTCTTCTTCCATCACTCCGTTACCCACAATATCCAATTCTACAGGGTAACCCTCACCCCTTAGGCGCTTTGCTACATCAATAGCGACCTCAGGGTGCTTCAAGGGAATAAGACGTGCCACCCAAAGCAGCGACATAGGTTTTTTATCTTCTATTAGCTTTTCCACGTCCTCATACTCGGTAACAACGGGGAAATAACCCCACTTGTAGCACCTATCAATGAAAAGTCCAAATTTAGCAAAATCGGCCGCCGTGTACGCGCTGGCGCAGAGTACGTAAAAGGGCTTTCTTTGTGGGCTCATTAAGTGCCACTTAATAAAACGCGGTATGTACTTTAATGGCTCAAGGCCCTGCTTTAGCGGGCGCTCGCAGTACCTGAATATTACCTTTCCCGCCTTTTTGCGGTTTTTAAGATACTGCTCGGGCGCACTGCCAAAAATCACAACGTCGGCTTCATCACAAAGCACTTGAGCAGCTTTCTTTTTCTCTTCACCCTTATAAGCGCAAATAACAAAATCGTACTTGTCATTAAGGTCGTAGTAGCCAAATTTCAATCTTTCCTCAGGGGTTTCGGTTGTTGCTACAAACTTAAAATCTTTCCCCAACTTTTTTTCAAATTCAAGACACATTGGAAGCTGATGATGGTTTAAAAAATTAGAAAGAAAAACTATCTTCATCTGCGTTCACCCCTGTTTATATTTTTATCGGGACACCGCTCCATATTAAACAAATTATATCACGAATTAAGCTATACTGCAACTGTAATTTATCACTATGCCCTTGTTAGAACTTCTGCGATATGATTTGTGTCTTAAAAAGCACTAAACGCCCGCGGGCTTACCCACGGACGTTTGCTTTTCTCTAATTTTCTTCTACATTGTTTTTCGGTAGGTGTCTATATCCTGACAGGTAGAATATGTAGGGTCGCCGGGGAAAATGCCGTTCATTCTTTGCATAATATCGTAGGTTTCGGCTTGAAGCTTTTGCGTTGCTTCGTTTTTTGGTAGCTTCTTATCGGGAAAAACGGGAGTGCCAATATTAAGGTCCACAAGCGGCGATTTTCCGATTAACTTCCAAAGCCCTTTACGTGGTCTAAAAGAAAGGGTTATGGGTAGTACGGGCCGGTCAAACTTAACGGCATACTGAAAAACTGCCTTTTTAAGAGGCCTTATATCGGGGTAAAAATACCACATTGAGCCCTCGGGGAAAAAGTGCATCCAGTTGTTACCCTTTAGCACCTCTTCCATGGCTCTTTTAAACTTCACCATAGAGCGGAAATTGTGTGTGGGGATGGGTATTCCGCCCGACATTCTAATAAGCGGACCGTTTGGTCCCTCTAAATTAGTTTCCCAAGCGGGAAAGTATGCAAGGCGCGGACGCATAGCCAGCATAATGCATATGAAATCCCACATAAAAACGTGATTAGAAACGGTTATAACACCATTTTTTATAAGCTCCTTGTTTGCCCTTAGATTTTCCTTGCCGTGGATTTTAAGGCCGTGCACCAGCCATACAAGAGGTGGCAAAATGGTGTGAAGACAAACCCAAAGCAGCGCCCTTTGGCACCTAAACTTAAAGCTTTTTTGCAAATAGGGGTAGTCCTCATTTAAATCCACGTCCCTTAAGTGCTTAACGGTTATCATATGTTGGTCGCTTTTTTCGGGGTACTTATAATCAAGATTATGCCTATAATACATATATTCCCTCGCCTTTTATTTTGTCGTAGTTTGTATTATTATAGCATACAGCCAAAACTTTAGCAACAAATAAAAACGCTCACTTTTAATAGTGGGAAGTTATAGGTTTCTTGTTTTAATTTTTATCCGACCATTCCATAAAATCGTTAAAATACTGTTTTTCCGTTTTGCTCCAGCTTTTTGGGTCTTCTTTCATCCAGGTGCCAAATTCTTTGCCTGCTTTTTCATAGTCGGACTCTCCTACACAACCACCCAAAAGACCTGCGATTATAGCTAAAACTATAATTACTCCAAAAACTACTTTTTTATCCATTTTGCATGCCCTCCTAGATATACCAAATTGGGATATTTTTATTATACCGATATGGGATAATAATGTCAAGAGGTGATTTTGTGAGATTAAAAGAAATCAGAAAATCAAGAGGTATTTCACAGCTTAAGATGGCCATAGATTTAAATACAAACCAAAATACAATTAGCCGATATGAAACAGGCGAACGAGAGCCAGGCATAAACGAGCTTATAAAAATTGCAGACTATTTTAATATTTCAGTAGATTACCTTTTAGAAAGAACTAACAACCCGAAAATGCAAAAATAATTCTCCACCTCGCAGATTATTTAAGTCAATCCCCACTCCCTTGCATTTTCCCGAAACATAGTATATAATTTACTTGGCACAGTGAAACGCTGTAAAGGTATAAATTTTTTAGAAAACAGGTGAAAATATGAAGTTTGATAATATTTCCCCAAACGGCACTGTTGATAGCTTTGTTATGCTTAAAACAGTGGAGAAAAAAATCTCTGCCAAGGGAGGAAGCTATCTTGATGCCACTATCGCCGACAAAAGCGGCGAAATGAACGCCAAACTTTGGGACTATAACGAGGCCATCCATGGTGAATATCAAAGCGGCGACCTTGTAAAGGTACGGGGCACTGTTTCTAAATATAATAATATTGACCAATTTAGGATTGAACGTATTCGTCCCGTTTTGCCCGACGATAACGTTAGTGTTGGTGATTTTGTTCCGTCGGTGGATTTTGACGGCGAAGCTATGTGGACTGAGCTTTATGATATTGCCGCCCATTTTGAGGACACCGAGCTGTCTGCAATCGTTACCACCATTTTAAACGAAAAAAAGGAAGCTATGCTTTTTTGGCCGGCCGCCTTTAAAATGCACCACGCAGTACGTGGGGGACTTCTTTGTCACACCCTTTCCATTGTGCGCCTTGCAGAAAGGATTTGTGAGGTTTATCCTTTTGCCGATAAGGAACTGCTTCTCGCCGGCGCCATTTTGCACGATATTGGCAAGCTAGAGGAATTTGAAATTTCCGGCGCAGGCCTTGTTACAGGATATAGCACAAAGGGTAACTTGGTAGGACATATTGCCAGCGGCGCCATTTTGGTGGAAAAAACCGCTGAAAAGCTTGGCATTTCTTCCGAAGCTCCTATGCTTCTTGCCCATATGCTGCTCTCCCACCACGGCGACCCCGAATTCGGCGCGGCGGTGCTTCCCCAGTTTTTAGAGGCCGAGCTTTTAAGTCAGCTTGACCTTATGGATGCCACAGTTTTTGAGATAACCGAGGCCACAAGCGCAGTAGCCAAGGGTGAAACAACCGGCAGAATTTTTGCTCTTGATAACCGAAAGCTTTATAACCACGGCAGAACAGATAATAAATATAATCCTAAGCTTTTTTAAAAAACAGAATATAAAACTGTACACCCCGACAGCACTTTATGTGCCGTCGAGGTGTTTTTTTAACCTTAAAACTTCGTTTTCCAAAAAGAAAACCTTATTTTGTTTTATTTCTATTATTTTTACCTCTCTGCCCGTGCGTTCATATTCCATAATGGCGTAGCCGCTTGTGAAACCGATTAAAAGTGCTATTAGGCAAAGCAAAACAACCTCTGATACCAGAAAGCTTTTAAAAAATATTTTTAATTTTTTTCTGCTTTTTTTATCTCTTGTTTTCATTTTTCATTTCCCGCTTTTAGTTTAAACTTTTAAGAGTTTCTGCTATGCAGTCGGCAAGCAACACCGCCGAATATTTTGCCTGCTCTAAGGTGTTTGCATCGGTCCCGCATTCAATTAAAAGCGAGCCCTTGGTTAAATGTTGATTATATTTTCTTGCAGTGAAAAGAATTGGTCTTGCAAGGGTAGGATATTTTGTTTCCATTGTTTGCTGAAGCTTTATTCCCAGCCGAAAATTCTCCCTCCAATTTGGAAAGCCACTGACACCACCACTTTGACAGCCTGCTACCAGCATAACCTGTGCCGCCTCTTGCCCCTTTATATTGCTTACAAGGGCAGTTTTTGTGCCGCTTGAATCCATCATAGCGTCGCGGTGTAAATCTATTACCACCTTAATGGTTGGGTATTTTTTAAGATAATTTTTAATGGTTACGGCCGCCCTGTCGTAGCTTCCCGTATATTCGGGGTAATCGTGCTTTTCGGTGGCGTGTATTACCTTTATCCCCTGCGCCTGTAGTCCTTCGGCAAGAACATTTCCAACCGCCACAATATTTTTGCTGTCATCGGTAGTGCGGGCTTGGTCCTCTTTTGTATAATAATCCCTATTCTCATTCATATAGCATTCGGTTGTGTGGGTATGAACTATCAGCACCTGCGGGCTTTCAGTAGCTTCAATTTTAAAGGAAAGCTTCTTCGAAAGCTCGGTTTCAAGGTTTACGCTAATTCCCGCATTATTATTTACAGCAACGTTTTTATACTTTAATTTGCCCGAAGAAAAGGTTACCGTTTTTTTAACTATTTTCCCCAGCGCCTCACCGCCTGTTTGGGTCTGCACCGCGCTTTCGGTGGGTGGTACTGAGGGTGGCGGAGCACTTTCAAAGTCCATTAAATGCTCAGAAAAATAAGCGCTATCAGACGGTGGCGGTGTTGTGTCTATAGCCCCTGCCGCACTAAAGCTCCCTATTTGTGGGTAAACCGCATAAATGCAGTAGATTATGGCCGCTCCCATAAGCAAAAACGAAAAACCATAAAACAAACGTCTAAATAGCAGCATTACCCTCACCCCTTTTAAAAATATATGTTTTAAAAGAGTGAGATATGAGTTTTTAAGCACTTGGGATACCGTCTACCCCATAATTTCCTTTATAAGTTTTAGCTCCGTGCCCTGCTGTAAGGTTAGGTTTAATGCATCGGCTATAAGGGTGGCTGCTCTATCTATAATAAGGTCTATTTCCCTTGGAGTTACTATCATTTCTGCGGTGGTCTTATCCGAAGTCTTGCTTTCGCCCACCATATCATAAACAAGAGTTGCGGCGTCCACAACGGTAGGCACGCCCAAAGCTACAACCGAAACCCCCAAAGTTTTTTTATTTATTTCCCTACGTGCATTGCCAACCCCTGCGCCCGGCTGAATGCCCGTATCGGTCATTTGCACCGTTTTGCCAAGGCGTGAGGGCTTTCTCGAAGCTAAGGCATCAACCGTTATTACAACTGCTGGATTTATTTTGTCGGCGAGACCTTTAATTACGTCAAAACTTTCTATTCCCGTTTGCCCTAAAACTCCCGGCGCTACCACCGCAACGCTTCTTACATTTTCTATTCCCGCCGAACGCAAAATTTCCTTTTCAATGTGCCTTGTGGCCAGTACCCTATCACAAACGGCAGGGCCGAGCGCGTCGGGCGTTATTGTTTTATTACCAAGCCCCACCACCAGAACAGTTCCGCTTTTTGGAATTAGTTTTTCCAGCTCATTTGCTACCAGATTTGCAGTTTCTTCCCCGTTTATACCATCTGAAAGAGCGGGAACCTCGACAGTAACGTACCGTCCCATCGGTCTTGAAAGGGCGGCCTCACCCTCCTTGTTTTCTATAATAATTCTTGTAATTTTAGCACTACCTTTTACCTCCTCGTTGCAGGTTACCCCTTTGGGAAGGTCAGCGCTAATTTCCCCACTTTCTATTGCAAGGTCGGTACGAATTTGCATTATGTTTCCCCTTTTTTGCAGACTTTTTATTTTATTATTTGTACCGTACTTTCCTTTTATACTGCCCAAAATTCGAGAATTTTTATAATTTTTGAAAAAAAGTCTTGCAAAATAGGCTTAATAGTGGTATTATATCTTTGCGTCGAAATTTATTAAGGAGGTGGCATTATGCCTAATATTAAATCCGCTAAGAAAAGGGTTTTAGTTAGCGAAGAGAATTATCAGCGTAACAAAGCTTACCGTTCTGCTCTTAAAACTGCTCTTAAAAAGGCCGAGGCAGCTATTGACACAAACGCAGAAGATAAAGAAGCTACCGTTAAGGTTGCTGTTAAGAAGTTAGACCTGGCTGCCGTTAAGGGTATTCTTCACAAAAACGCCGTTGCAAGGAAAAAATCTCAGCTTGCAACCCGTATGAATAAGGCCTAATTTAAACAATAGTTTAAGCAAAATCTTCCCCGAAGCGTTTGGCTTCGGGGTTTTTGTTTTTCCTTTACTAAAAGAAGAGAAAAATTATGCTCAGACTATTGTATTTGGGGTAAAAATGTGATAAAATATTTATGCTATCATGCTTTAGGGCGTGCGAACGGGCGGGTCCTGTGCGACCGACCGCCACGAACCATGTCAGGCGGGGAACCGAGCAGCATTAAGTGGATTTGTCTGTGCGCCGCAGTAAATCGGCTCGTTCGTACTCCCTAACGCATGATTTTTATTTTATAAAACCTATCTTACCGCAAGGAGGCGCCCAGATGTATCAAGCTCTTTATAGAAAATACAGACCCAGTGTGTTTGATGACGTTGTAGGTCAAGAGCATATTACCGAAACAATTAAAAACAGTCTTCGCTCGGGCAAAATTTTCCACGCCTACCTCTTTACGGGAACAAGAGGTACGGGTAAAACTACCTGTGCCAAAATTTTAGCAAATGCCCTTTGCTGTGAAAACCCTGTTGACGGCGAGCCCTGCGGAAAATGTGCCGCCTGCCTTTCCATTCGTGATGGAAGCGCTTCCGACATAAGCGAGATAGACGCCGCCTCCAATAACGGCGTAAGCGACGTTAGGGAGCTTAGAGAACAGGTGCATTTTCTCCCCGTAGCATTAAAGAAAAGAGTATATATCATAGATGAGGTGCATATGCTCACCACTCAGGCCTTTAACGCACTGCTTAAAACGCTTGAGGAGCCACCCGCACACGTTGTTTTTATTCTTGCCACTACCGAGGTGCACAAGCTCCCTGCAACCATTCTTTCCCGCTGTCAAAGGTTTGATTTTCACCGAATTGAGCCCGACACTATTTCGGCGCAGCTTAAAAAGATAGCGGCCAGCGAGGGCTTTAATTTAGAGGATAATGCCGCACTTAAAATTGCCGCACTTGCCGACGGCGGTATGCGTGACGCACTTTCTATTTTAGACCAGTGCTCCTCAGTGGGCGGTGATGTTACACTGCAGGTTATTGAGGATGTTTGTGGTGTTGCGGGCGAGGCAGAAATTGCCGCATTGCTCGGGGTAATAAGCCGTTTGGATACTGCTAACGCTTTGCAGATTGTTGACCAGCTTTACAGAAACTCTACCGATATGAAGCGGCTTGTTTTTGAGCTTATTTCCTGCTTTAGAAACCTGCTCATAATTAAAACGGTTAAAAATCCTAAAGGTCTTATAGTTTGCTCGGAGGATGAACTAAGCGCCCTTAAAAATACGGCAGATTCTTTTACCCTTTCGGGTATTATTAGAAATATTTCTCTTTTACAGTCGGTGGGTGACGCTATGAGTGTTGCCGCCGCCAAAAGCCAAGTTGAGCTTGCGGTTGTAAAGCTTTGCACGCCCGAGCTTTCCCCCTCTAATGAGGCACTAACCCTTAGAGTCGAGGCGCTTGAAAAAGCCCTAAACTCTCTAAAGGCGGGTAAGGTAGTTGCCACCGAAACAAAAGCCGAGGCCGTTACTGCCGCGCCAAAGCCGGCATCTGAAACAAAGTCCTCAAAGGCAGAGCCCGTTTTAGATATACCTCCCTTACCTGAAGAACCGCCTGTTAATGCGGATGCTTACGGAAAGGTGGAAGAAGTAAGCGAAAAGCCCCAAAGCGCAGAGGTGCCCAAAGCGGTACCGAAAGCCCCCGCAGCAGACGGTGAGCCCGTTTTGGTTGAAAAATGGCCTGAAATTATGGCGCTTGTTAAAAAATCCTGCCCACTTATGGCCGGTGTTTTGGCGGGAAGTAAGGCGTATATTGGCTCGGGCCGACTGCTTATTGACTCTGAGCTTGAGCAGTTTAAGGAACTTATTAACTCCGAGCCCAAATACAGAAACTACATTAAAAATGCCGCAGAGCAGGTTTTGGGTGTTTCCTATAATCTTGGCCCATATAAAAGGCCTACTCCCAAAGCAGAAAAAGAAAACGACCCACTTAAGGATTTTGTAAACTCACTAAACGAAATATAATAATAAACTATTGAATGGACGGTAAGCTATGAAAGTAAGAATTCCCAACCAAGGACCAAGCAGACAGGATATGCTAAAGCAGGTACAACAAATGCAGGAGGATATGGCAAACCTTCAAGCCGATTTGGACGAGCGCGAATATACCGCAACCTCGGGCGGTGGTGCTGTTTCGGTTACCGTTAACGGCAAACACGAAATTACAAACCTGAAAATTTCGGCCGACGCTATTGACCCCGAAGATACCGAGATGCTTGAAGACCTTGTTACCGTTGCGGTTAACGAGGCAATTTCCACTGCAGCGAAAACCAGCGAAGAAGAAATGGGCAAAATTACGGGCGGACTTAATATCCCCGGTATGCCCGGCGGACTTTTCTAATTATGGCTTATCACGTATCCCCTTTAGAAAAACTGATAGAGCAGTTTGAACGGCTGCCCGGTATCGGCAAAAAAACTGCGGGACGGCTTGCTTACTTTGTCCTTTCTAAAAGCGAGGCCGAGGCCAAGGCCTTTGCCGAAGCGATTATAGAAGCTAAAGAAAAAATTCATTTTTGTAGCGTTTGCCGCAACCTTACCGACCTTGAGGTTTGCCCTATTTGTGCAGACAGCTCCAGAGATAAATCGGTTATCTGCGTGGTGGAGGAGCCAAAGGACGTTGTTGCCTTTGAAAGAACAAGGGAGTATGACGGACTTTACCACGTGCTTCACGGCACCATCTCTCCCATAGACGGTATTGGCCCCGATAAGCTACATATTAAGGAGCTTATGGCCCGTCTTGGCGGCGCCGAGGTTAAAGAGGTTATTATGGCCACCAACCCCACCGTTGAGGGCGAGGCGACGGCCAGCTACCTCACCCGACTTATACGCCCAATGGGTATTAAAATTACCCGCCTTGCCTACGGCATTCCCGTTGGCGGCGACCTTGAGTACGCCGATGAAATTACCCTCTCCCGCGCACTTGAAGGTAGGAATGAGATTTAAAATTAGATAAAACCAACTAAATAAACCCCTTACTCTATTTCAATGAGTAAGGGGTTTATTTCTATCACGCTTCCATCAGCGCTTTATAAATATCGCTCTTTTTGTGGCCGCTATAGCTGGCGGCGAGCTTGGCGGCAAGGGATGGTGGGTTGCCCTCCTTCATCCGCTCTTTGGCAAACTCTACCGCTTGTTCCAGAGTTATTTCGGTACTTATTTTTTCCTCTGCGCCCGATACAATTAAAACGTATTCGCCCTTAGGTGGAATTTCTTCGAAATATTTTATGGCTGCAGTAAAGGTTGTGTGCATCACCGTTTCGTGTAGCTTGGTAAGCTCCTTACAAAGGGCAATTTTTCTATCCCCAAAAACCTCTAGCATACTTTTAAGGGTAGACTGAAGCTTATGGGGTGCCTCGTAGAAAATTAGTGTTCGGGGGTCGTCCTTAACGCTTTCTAAATGCTCTTTTCTACTTATTTTAGCGGTGGACAAAAAGCCCTCAAAGCTAAACCTACCGCTTGGCATACCCGAAAGAGCAAGCGCAGTTATAACTGCACTGGGTCCCGGCACCGAGCAAACGGTAACCCCGTTTTGGTGGGCAAGGCGGACTAAATCCTCCCCCGGGTCGGAAACGGCGGGCATACCCGCATCGGTAACCAGCGCACAGCTTTCCCCCGCTAAAAGGCGGTCTACAATACCCTGGTCGCGGCTTTTGTGGTTATGCTCGTGGTAGCTTACCATTGGGGTATTTATTTCGAATTTATTTAGTAGCTTTATAGTGACCCTTGTATCCTCAGCGGCAATAAAATCAACCGACTTTAAGGTTTCTATTGCTCGGGGCGAAAAATCACCCAAATTACCAATAGGAGTGCCTACAATATATAAAATACCTGACATAGCTTTTGTTCCTTTACTAAATTTCCCCTATATTATAACTTTATTTTAATTTTAAGTCAAGCAAAGGTTAAATCAAAGACGCATTTCAGCTACCCTTCTTTGGCTTTTCTTAAAACTCATATTCTAAAGCTTCTCTTCATATAGTTAACTATAGTAGGAGTTGATTACAATGAGAAGCTTTTCTAAAGATAGAGCGGAAATTTTGGGCGAATATATAATAGATACGGGAGCCACTGTGCGGGCAACCGCTAAGGTTTTTAAGATAAGTAAATCCACCGTACATAAAGACGTTACCAAGCGTTTGCAGCGCCAGAATAAAGGGCTTTATTTTGACGTGCAAAAGGTGCTTGAAAAAAATAAAAGCGAACGGCACATTCGTGGCGGACTTGCCACAAGAAAAAAATATAAAGGAGAGTAACTTTGGCAACAATATATCACTGCAAAAAATTGGTAAAATACTATTGAAATAAATAAACGAATTTGCTATAATGAATTTAATAAGGGAGTAGTCGGCACTTTTGTGTGACGGGGTCAACATCGTGGATTTTTCCTGGCTCAGTCTTAAATGACCAGACTTATCTGCCGGTGGCGGATAGGTCTGTTTTTTATTTTAAGCCCTTGTGGTTATAATAAATAAAAGAAGCGGCTACACTTTATAACTTTAAAATAAGGAGGAATTTTATGCTATTCCACTCCCAAAAAGCCGAGGATGTTTTGGCAGCTCTTAGCACCGACCCTAGGACAGGTCTTGCGGTGAATGAGGTTTCTGAGCGTCTGGCCAAATATGGCGAAAACCGTCTTCGCGAAAAGAAAAAGAAAACAAACTTCCAGCGTTTTATCGACCAATTTAAGGACGTAATGATTTTAATCCTTATAATTGCGGCAATTATCTCCTTTGTCATTGCCTGCGTTGAAAGAAATCCTAAAGAATTTTTCGAACCCGGTCTTATACTTTTAATTGTTATAATTAACGCAATTATGGGTGTTATGCAGGAAAGCAAGGCCGAAAAGGCACTTGATGCGCTTAAAAATATGTCGGCCCCTCACGCAAGGGTTATTCGTGGCGGCGAAGAAAAGGTAATTCAGGCCACAGAGCTTGTTCCGGGCGACATTATTGTGCTTGAAGCGGGCGACTTTGTTCCGGCCGATGCAAGACTTCTTTCAAGCACAAGTTTAAAAAGTGAGGAATCTGCCCTTACCGGCGAATCTGTCCCCTCCGAAAAGGATGCAAATGCCGACGTAGCCGAGGATGCGCCTATAGGCGACCGCACCAATATGGTATTTTCGGGTTGTAGCATTACCTACGGTAACGCAGTGGCGGTTGTAACCGGTACCGGTATGGATACCGAGATGGGTAAAATTGCAGGCCTTTTAGAGGGCGAGGATGAGGGTCAGACCCCCTTACAACAAAAACTGGCTCAGCTTGGTAAATACCTTGGTATTTTGGCTCTTGCTGCTTGCGCTATTGTATTTATTGTTGGCCTTATTGATAAAATTCCCCCTATGGAAATCTTTATGGTTGCCGTATCTCTTGCAGTTTCGGCAATCCCTGAGGGTCTGCCCGTTATTGTTACCATTGTTCTTTCTATCGGTGTTCAGCGTATGGTTAAGAAAAATGCTCTTATCCGCCGTCTTCCCGCCGTTGAAACCTTGGGAAGCGCATCTATAATCTGCTCCGATAAAACGGGTACACTTACCCTTAACCAAATGACACTTGTTAAGGCATTTGTTGACGGCAAAGACGCTACAGAAGAAATTTCTTCCGAAAATAGCGAAGAAATCAGAAAACTGCTAAACTACGCTACCCTTTGCTGCGACGGCTCGGTTAACTTCACCGAAGAGGGCGAACAGCATATAGGCGACCCCACCGAAACCGCTATTGTTGTAGCATCCCATAAAAACGGTTTTGAAAAGCAAGACCTTAACGACCAGTTCCCCCGCCTTGGCAGTATCCCCTTTGATTCGGACAGAAAGCTTATGTCGACCATAAACAAAATTGACGGTAAGCTTATTGTTATTGTTAAGGGCGCCTTTGACGTAATGTCAGAAAGATGCACCGCAGGCAACCTTGAAACCGCAAAAAGGGTTACCGAGGAAATGAGCAGCGACGCTCTTCGCGTTTTGGCGGTTGGCTTTAAGGAAATTGACGCCATCCCCGAAACACTTACCTCCGAGGATATTGAAAACGGTCTTACCTTTATGGGTCTTGTTGGTATGATTGACCCGCCCCGCCCCGAAGCAAAGGAAGCCGTTAAGCTTTGTAAGAGGGCAGGTATTAAAGCGGTTATGATTACGGGCGACCACGTTGTTACCGCCTCTGCTATTGCTAAAGAGCTTGGCATTTTTGAGGATGGCGACAGAGCCATTACAGGCACTGAGCTTGACCAAATGACCGACGAGGAATTTGATAAGGTTATTACCGAAATTTCGGTTTACGCCCGTGTTTCTCCTGAAAATAAAATCCGCATAGTTAAGGCATGGCAAAGAAAAGGTCAGGTTGTTTCTATGACGGGTGATGGTGTTAATGATGCCCCCGCACTTAAAGCGGCCGACATTGGTTGCGCTATGGGCATTACAGGTACCGACGTTGCTAAAGGCGCCGCCGATATGACCCTTACCGACGATAACTTTGCAACCATTGTTGACGCAGTTAGAGAGGGTCGCGGCATCTACGCCAATATCCGTAAGGTTGTAGGTTTCCTACTTGGAACAAACATTGGTGAAGTATTTACGGTATTCTTTGCAATGCTTATTTTTGGTGAAAGCCCGCTACTTTCCATGCAACTTCTTTGGATAAACCTTGTTACCGACTCACTGCCTGCTATAGCCCTTGGTATGGAACCGGTTGAGGACGACATTATGGATAGAAAGCCCAAGCCGAAGAACGAGGGCATTTTCGCACACGGTCTTGGCGTTAGAGTTGTGCTTCAAGGCGCAATGTTTGCTCTTCTTACCCTTGTTGCCTACTTCCTTGGTAAGACACTTGTTCCCGGTGCAAACTCTCTTGCCGCAGGTGAAACAATGGCATTCTTTGTTCTTGCCTTCTGCCAGATAGTCCAGGCCTACAATATGCGTAGCGAACGCTCGCTATTTAAAATTGGGCCTTTCAGCAACAAAAATCTTAACGGTGCGGCACTTGCCTCCACCCTGCTTATGATTTTGGTGCTCTTTGTTCCCGGCCTTAACACAATTTTTGGTCTTATCTATCTCCCTGCTAAGCTTTATCTAATCGCAATTGGACTTGTTTTAGTACCCTTTGTGGTTATGGAGCTTTCCAAAGCTTTGGGCCTTATTAAGCATAAAAAGCACTAAGTTTTAGATAGACTAAAATATATGATAACGCGCCACTAAGCAAATAGCTTAGTGGGGCGTTTTTATGGCTCAATAGATACTATTTTGTTTACCTAAACACAAACTCATCATTTTCATAGTTGCAAATAAGCTTGCCGCCTTTTTTTATACTGCCGTCAAGGATTTTTTCACTGATAGGGTCTTCAATTTTCGACTGTATTGCGCGGCGAAGCGGCCTTGCGCCATAGACCTTATCGAAGCCCGCGTCTGCTATGGCAGAAACGGCCTCCTTCCTAAATTCGGCCTCTATTTCAAGCTCTGAAAGACGCTCTTTAAGTCCTAAAAGCATATTTTCGGCGATTTTTTCAATATCATCTTTACTGAGCTTTGTAAAAACAACCGTATCGTCCACGCGGTTTAAAAATTCGGGGCGGAAGTGGTTTTTAAGTTCGTTTAAAACCTTTTCCTTTATATCCTTTTCCTCGGCATCTCCCCCCTCGGGAGTGAATCCAAACGAAACCTTTTTGTCGGTTATAAGGCGGGCGCCGATATTGGAGGTCATTATAATAACGGTGTTTTTAAAGTCAACCTTTCTGCCCTGCGAATCGGTTAAAATTCCGTCCTCCAAAATTTGGAGCAGAATATTGAAAACGTCGGGATGGGCCTTTTCAATTTCATCGAAAAGGATTACCGAATAGGGCTTTCTTCTTACCTTTTCTGTAAGCTGACCGCCCTCTTCAAAGCCCACATATCCGGGTGGCGAGCCAACAATACGGGAAACGGTATGCTTTTCCATATACTCCGACATATCCAGCCGTATCATAGCATTTTCACTACCGAACATGGCTTCGGCCAGTGCTTTACAAAGCTCGGTTTTGCCGACACCTGTAGGACCTAAGAATATGAAGGAGCCAATAGTCCTTTTGGGGTCTTTAAGACCGACCCTGCCCCTACGAATGGCCTTTGAAACTGCCGTAACCGCCTCGTTTTGACCTATAATTCTTTTATGAAGCACCTCTTCCATTTTAATAAGGCGCTCGCTCTCCTCTTCCGAAAGCTCCTTTACCGGGATTCCCGTCCATTTAGATATTATTTCAGCAATATCTGTCTCGGTAACGGTTTTTTCGCTTTCCTTTTGCTTATCCTGCCAAGCATTTTTCATTTGGTCCAGCTCTAGCGTTAGTTTCTTCTCATTATCCCTAAGCTCGGCCGCCTTTTCAAAATTTTGGGAGTTGATATAGCTTGTTTTTTCCTCGGCTATTTCCTTTATTTTGTCCTCCAGCTCCTTAATTTCCTTTGGCTCGGTTGCCTTTTCAAGACGCGCGCGCGAGCCCGCCTCGTCTATTAAATCTATTGCTTTGTCGGGCAAAAATCTATCGTTTATATACCTGGCCGACAGTTTTACTGCAGCTATTACCGCCCCATCGGTGAACTTTACGTTATGGTGCGCCTCATACCTACTGCGGAGCCCTTTTATTATTTCTATACTGTCTGCCTCATTCGGCTCGCCTACGCTCACCGGCTGAAAACGTCTTTCAAGGGCAGAATCCTTTTCAATATTTTTTCTGTACTCTGAAAGTGTGGTTGCACCTATAACCTGAAGCTCACCGCGGGCAAGGTAGGGCTTTAGAATATTTGCCGCATCGGTAGAGCCCTCGGCCGAGCCGGCGCCTACAATGGTATGCACCTCATCAATAAAGAGCACTATATCATCGCTTCTACCCACCTCGTCAATAACCGCCTTGATGCGTTCCTCAAAATCTCCCCTGTATTTTGCGCCCGCAACCATACCCGTAAGGTCCAATGCCACTACCCTTTTATTTTTAAGCAGGTCGGGAATATCTCCATCAGCTATACGCTGAGCAAGACCCTCCACAACGGCGGTCTTACCAACTCCCGGCTCGCCTATAAGGCAGGGGTTATTTTTTGTGCGGCGGCAAAGGATTTGAATAACCCTTTCTATTTCCTCTGCCCTGCCAATAACGGGGTCAAGCTTTTTGGCCTTGGCGTCGGCAGTAAGGTCGTGCCCGTATTTATCTACAGTTTTGCTGCCCTTCTTCTGAGCTGATTTTTTTGGGGTTTCTGAAGCACCAAGCTCACCACTTTGCATTTGTTCAGAAATTCCTAAGATTTCCAAAACCTTGTTTGTGAGCATTGCTACATCAACCGAAAGCTCGTTTAAAAATCTGATTGCGTAGTTGTCGCCCTCGCCCAAAATACCTATTAAAATATGCTCGGTGCCTACAAACTGGTTGCCAAGCTGTCTTGTGCCCGCAATGGCGTTTTCAATTATTCTTTTTGCCCTTGGTGTAAAGTTTTCGGGGGAAAGGTGGGTGGGAACTCCTCTTCCGACAGTTTCGGTTAAAAGTTGTTCAATCCCCTCCTTGGTTACGCCGTTTTCCTTTAAAACCAAATATGCCGCGCCACCTTCTACCGACAAAATACCAAGAAGTAAATGCTCGCTGCCAATATAGGTGTGTCCAAGATTTTCGGCGGCGGTAATGGCGCCGTTTAGCGCTGCATTACCTTTATTTGTGAAACCATTAAAGTTGTATTTCATTTATATCTGCTCCTTTCTTTTTAAGGTGTAGCAAATCTTTAAATTCACTTTATTTGTCCGCTTAATGCTTCTCTTATTAGTTTTGCCCTTAAAACGTCCCTATCCTCACTATTCATTCTACCGTGGTTTTTTTGCAAAAATGCCGGTTTTGTTTCGATTAAAAGCTGAATTGGAAGATTTTGTTCCTTAAAATCCATTATCCCCGCAAACTGACCAAGGCGTATAAGGGAAATTGATTTCATCATTTCACTACTGGAAATTTTTCTTGCATAACTTAGTGTGCCCAATGCTCTAAAAACTAAATCCTCAAGGTCTATTTTCTTTATTTCTTTTAAAAGCGCCTGTTCTTTAGCAGCAATCTGTGCTGTAATGGCGATTAAATTCTCTATAGCAGTTTCTTCTGAAATACCAAGCGTTACTTGGTTGGAAAGCTGATAAAGAGCTGCTTCGGCCTTGCTCTTTTCGCCGTACATTCCTCGAACCGTAAGTCCTATTTTTGAAACCGAGGAACCCAGCTCTGACAGTGCCCCCGCCTTTTCTAAAAGCGGCAAATGTAACATAACAGAAGCTCTGAGTCCCGTTCCTAAATTGGTAGGACAGCCCGTTAAGTATCCTAGTTCTTTATTAAAAGCAAGGGTTATTTCCTTAGCCAAAAGTGTTTCCGTGCTTTTGGCTATTTCATAGGCAGACTCCAAATTCTCCCCTCCGAGGAGCACTTGAATTCTTACGTGGTCCTCCTCCAAAAGCATAATACTTACGCTCTCATCCTCACTTATAACCAGACCTCGCTTACCGTTAGCATTTGCAAAATCCGGGCTTATTGTATGCCTTTCTACCATTGCAAAAAGTTCTTCCTTAGGTATGCTTTCAAGGTCAAAATATTTTAGTGTTCCGACCCTCTCTACCCTAGCACCGTCAAAAATTTCTTTAAATTTTTGCAGCAGCTCTGTTTTTTGCGCATCGTTCATTTTTTGCGGAAAGGGTATCCCAGCAACGTTTCTTGCAAGGCGAATTCGAGAACTTATAACCGAAGAAACTTTATTTAAATTTTCTTTATACCAAACTCCCATATCAGCCGTTCTCCCTTTCTAAGGATTTAATTTCGTCCCTGATTTCGGCCGCTTTTTCAAACTCCTCGTTTTGTACGGCATCAGTTAATTTTTCCTTTAACTTTATTATTTTTTCTTCCAAAGTCTGCTCTTTTACTTCACTTTCAGGAGTTTTTCCAATATGCTTTACTCTGCCGTGCAAACGCTGAAGTGAGGGTAGCAACTCTTCCTTAAAGGTTTCATAACACTCACCGCAACCAACCCTGCCGCTTTTGGCAATATCCGAAAAGGTGCTGCCACAAACAGTACACCTTTTTTTGCTAACCGAAACGCCCTTTGGGTGTCCCCCCAGCATCATACTGAGCATATTAGAAAGACTAAAATCCTCCATCACTCCGTAGCCCTGCTCTGCGGCACAGAAACTACACAAGCTATGCTCCTCAACGCTACCGTTTATTACTTTTTTTATATGTGTTGTGGCAAGATTTTTGCCACATTTTTCGCACATCATATACATTTCTCCTTAAAAAAACTTAAAATTCGACTAAAGTAGCGGACCCTAGCAATACAGCTAAAATCCGCGCTTTTTTGGTTTTAAATTTGAGCAAGCAACATTTGCTTAATAACCGCCGCGCGGTAACTGTCTCTATATTCGGGCGGTATTTGTCTTAACACTGTACCAGAAATTGCAGCATGCATAAGATTTGCCGAAGCAGGTGAAATAAGCTCAGCCTCTTCACTGTTTTCTATTATAATTCTTGCCGTTGCGGGATCTAAAAACTGCCCTACCGAATTTATTATGTGCATTAGCGCCGATGAGCGGTTAAGATTTACCCTTGTAATTTTAATAAAACCGCCGCCGCCACGCCTACTTTCTATTACGTAGCCGTGCTCAGGTGTAAAGCGGGATGATAAAACGTAATTTATCTGGCTTGGAACGCAGCCCACCAAGGAAGCAAGCTCGTTGCGTTGGATTTCTGCGCTATTCATTTCAGACTCTTCCAAAAGCTCTAAAATCCTTGCAGTTATAATGTCGCTCATCTTCATAACTCAAAACACCTCATTTTTTGACTTTCACTTACCTTTAATTTTATTATACACGAAAGTCAGTGAAAGTCAAGAACTTTTTCAACCTTTTTAAATTTTTTTAACTTCTATACATCTCTCCCTTTATAAAATACACCCAGTAACACTTTCAAAAGCTTTTGAATAGTATGTAGTGTAGCAAGAAAGATAAGCTAAATTCCAGCTTACGTTCTTCCTACCGAAAGGAGGATATTTTATGTGTAACAATTTCTTTGGTGGAAACAACTGCTCTTGGATTATCATCTTAATCCTTATCTTGTCATGCTGTGGTGGTAATAACAACGGTGGTTGCGGCTGTGGTTGCCAGCGCAACGATAACGACTGCTGCTGCTAATAGCACATAATAGTAAAAACACCCTGTCGCTTTAGCGGCAGGGTGTTTTTTGTTTTTAATAATTAATTCTTTCTTCAAGTTTTTGCAAAAGAAAAATAAAGGAAAAGCCAAGCGCCGCAGCCAAAATACAAATTGGTATGTAAATTCCGCCCGGCACGCCAACCTTTAAAATAAGGTCCGGCACAGAAGCAAGCAAAAAGCCGAAAACAGTAAGGTAGGTTTTTTGTGGAAACTTTTCCATAGCCATATTCATGAACTTCGCAACACCTAAAATACCAACTATTATTCCAAGTACCAGTGGTGCAAAATACAAAAGAGTTTCAAAATCGAAATTTCCCATTGCAACTAGAATTTTATCATAAATCCCCATCATTAAAAGCACCTGCGAAACGCTGATGCCGGGAAGCACAAGCGCAGCAGCAACAAATATTCCTCCAAAAATTTGTACCACCACGCCAGAAAAGGTAAAGCCCTCTCCCGGGCTAAAAAGCCCCGAAGGAATAAGGTCTATAAGTAAAATGGGGAACATTCCAAGTATGGGAAATGCAATTATACGGGGGGATATTTTTTTAACCTTTGCCGTTTTAAGTATTATAGGCACACCGCCCGCTACCGCACCTAAAAAGAAGTAACCCGTAGCCAGCGGAAAGTTCTCCATAAGGGGAGTAATTATGTATTTTGAAAAAATGAGTACGCCAATAAGTCCTCCTGCCACAAAAAACAAAAGGAAAACAATATTCTTTTTTACGTTTTTTCTAAAGGTTGCGATGGAGCTTATAAGGCGGTTATATATACCTAAAATCATTGCCATTGAGCCACCACTAACCCCCGGCACAGTCATTGTGCCGCCTATAAAAAGGCCTTTGAGGAATGTAATAATTTTATCCTTCATACACTTCTCCAAAATTATTTAAAAATATTTCCGTCACTTACAAAAAGCATTTTTCGAGTGATAAGACAAAACGGATTTGCGCTTCCAATTTTATTAAAATATGCATCTATTATAATTTTGGGATTGACGTTATCACTGCCACCTGCGGGAAGGCTAACAGACAGTTTAAGACCGTCGTCCTTTTCCTCTACTGCCGCAGAAAGTATTTTTTCTTTAACGTCCATACTTTTTATTTCGCCTTTTTTGGTTTTCTTTGAAACCAAAATTTCATCGGAATTTAAAAACTGTTCAAGGCTCATCCTTGTGGCGCCACTGTCCGCCGAAAACAAAATGTCAAACTCTGCGCTTTCTATTTTTCCGGCTTTATACGTGGGCTCAACTAAATCTATAACCTCTATTCCGTTGGGGCAGACAGCACTTATCATTTCTTTTGCCTTGGAGATAGGAAAGTCGTCATCGGTAAGACGAAAATCCACCGCCTCCCATTCACTGCAAAATCCAAGGGAGAGCGGGAGTGCAAAGGTTATATAAGGATGCCTGTTAAAACCTTCAGTGTACCAAATAGGAACCTTGGACTGCCGTAACAAACGAATGAAAAAGCGGTTCATATCAAGGTGGGAAACAAACCTTAAAACGCCGTGTTTTTTATAAAGAAGCCGTACATTTTTCAAAGCAAACGCCCTCCCCGTATTTTGCGGCGCCGCAGCCCGCACATTTTTCACGGCAGTTGGGTGTTGTTTTTTCATTAAGTGCCGTTTTATATTCCTTTATTAAAAACTGCTTGGTAACACCATAATCTAAGTGGTCCCAAGGGGCAATCTCTTCTGCCGTTCTTTCCCTGTTTGCATAAAAAGCGGGGTCTAGTCCTGCCTTTTCAAATGCCTTCATCCATTTATCATAGTCAAAGCATTCACCCCAACCATCCATCTTGGCGCCCATATTAAAGGCATTTAAAATAACCTCACCTAAACGGCGGTCTCCGCGCGCAAATGCTCCCTCCAGGGCACTTGTCTTACTGTCGTGCCAACTAAGAGAAATTTTTTTAGTGGTAATTGCCTCGGTTAAAACTGTATGCTTTCTGTGAAGTTCTGTGGCTGTAATTTGGGGGCAGAACTGGAATGGTGTAAAGGGCTTTGGAACAAAGTTTGAAACGCTTACCGAAACATTTACGCTTTTACCCTTTTGTCTGTTAGGATTTTTATAATATAGGTCTACTATTTTTTGGGCAAGCTCGGCAATACCCCTTATATCGTCGTCGGTCTCGGTAGGAAGCCCTACCATAAAATAAAGTTTAACCGAGGTGTAGCCACCCTTAAAAGCAGTTTCACAGGAGGACAAGATATCCCCCTCTGTTATGTTTTTGTTTATAACATCGCGTAGACGCTGCGTTCCGGCCTCGGGTGCAAAGGTAAGTCCGCTCTTTCTTATCATCTTCATTTTTTCTAAAAGTTCTTCGGAAAAATTGTCTATTCTAAGACTTGGAAGAGAAAGACTTATATTATCCTTTTCTGTCCACTCTATCATTTCTGATAGTAGCGGCTGTATTTTCCTATAATCACTTGTGCTAAGAGATGAAAGGGAAAGTTCGTCGTAACCCGTATTCTCACAAAGTGCCTTGGCCTGACGATTGATAACCTCGGGCGATTTTTCCCTTACGGGGCGGTAGATAAATCCCGCCTGACAAAAACGGCAACCACGGATACAACCTCTGAAAATTTCCATAACTGCGCGGTCGTGTACAATTTCGGTGTAAGGCACAGGAACGTTTTCCGGATAGGGCGATTTATCCATATCGCTCATTATACGTTTTTCTATTTTTTCGGGCGCGCCGCATTTGGGGGTGTATTTTAAAATTTTGCCCTCGCCATTATACTCCACATCATAAAGAGAAGGCACGTAAACACCCTTAATTTTAGAAGCCTCTATTAAAAACTCCCTCTTATCGGTTTTGCCCTCTTTTTTGAACTTTTTATAAAGGTCAATAACCTCTAAATCAACCTCTTCGCCTTCGCCTAAAAAGAAAATATCCACAAAGTCGGCAAGCGGTTCTGGGTTACAAGCACAAGGACCGCCCGCCACCACTAAGGGCGCAAGGTCTACTCTATCTGCGCTTTTTAAGGGGACACCCGCTAAATCAAGCATATTCAAAACATTAGTGTAAGAAAGCTCGTACTGCAAAGTAAAGCCAATAAAATCAAAATCCTTTATAGGGTCGCGGCTTTCAAGGGCGAAAAGAGGAATATTATTTTTTCGCATAACCTCTTCAAAATCCACCCAAGGGGCAAAAACGCGCTCACACCATATATCCTCCCTTTGGTTGAAAACAGAGTAAAGAATTTTCATACCAAGGTGGGACATTCCTATTTCGTAGGTATCGGGGAAGCAAAAAGCAAACCTTACGTCTACATTTTCTTTGTCCTTTATAATACTGCCAACCTCGCCGCCCGAATACCTGCCCGGTTTTTGAACGGTTAAGAATAAATCTTCAAGACGCTTGTTTTCCATTTTCTTCGGCTCCCTCCCTTTAAAATGCATATATATTTATTTTACTATATTATAAATTACTTTTCAAGCGCATTTAAAGGAATTCGTAGTCATTTTTAAAGGTACATACCAAAAGATATATAAAAAGAAGCAAAAGAGAAGGATTTTTGCCCGAGCGCAAAAAAACGAAACCGCCCAAAGCCAAACCTAAAAGACAAAAAGTAATACTAATCGCCTTGGAACAGAATTTGGCGGTTTTATATTTTAAATTTTTGCAAAGAAAAATGGCGGTTATTTCCCCGCCGTCGAGACCCGTTACGGGCAAAAGGTTAAAAACACAAAATATTAACATAATAACAAATAGTTCCAGCAGCCGATTTGAACCAAAAACATAAAATAAACCAAGATAAACAAGGGCCGTAAAAAGGTTTGCAAGTGGGCCTGAAAATATCATAAACAGTCTGCCTTTTTGGGTTAGATTGTATCTGCCCTCCAAAGAAATAGTGCCAATTTTAAATACCACCCTTTGAGGTGGAGATTTTAACATTTTAAGTGAAGCAATATGCCCTGCTTCGTGTATCATTGCCGCAAAAAGCGCAGTAAGCATATACCCCGTTTTGTCGCAGTACATAAGAAGCGTTATAATGCACAAAAACCCAATTGACACGGAAGAATTTATCCCAAAAACTTTAAAGCTAACCATTATCCTGCTGCGTTTTTTCCTCCAAAACAAGTTCCACTTTTGTTTGGGCCATTACCTTTTCTTTATAAAATGCCTTTAATTTCTCCCCCTCGTTTGGAAAAAAGTTTTTTACTACCATAACCGCAACAAGCAAAACCGACGCCACAATTATTTGCATTATAATTATTGCAAAAACCGGGTCAAAGGACTTTTTGTTTTTTTGGGATTCCTCTTCTTCCTTTAGTTCCAAATCATCATTAAAAAAATCGTTGTAAGCCTCCATAACTACCTCCATATAGGCTACCCTAAAGTGCTTTTGTTTTCTTTCCATATAATATATGCGCAAAATAAAAAAGGTATTGCAAAGTTTTGCAATACCTTTTTGCTTTCTAAGCGAAATTTTAGTACATTCCACCTGCGCCTGCTGCGGCAGCGGCTGCTGCAGCTGCAGAGGGTTCTTCTTTTTTGTCTGCAACCAAAGACTCGGTAGTAAGCACCATGGAAGCAACCGAAGCTGCGTTTTGAAGTGCAGAACGGGTAACCTTTGTGGGGTCAACAATACCGCACTCAATCATATCAACGTAGGTTTCATTGTAAAAGTCAAAACCAAAGTTGGGCTTATCACTTGTAACAATTTTATCAATAATAACAGAGCCTTCAAGACCTGCATTGGTAGCAATTTGACGAAGGGGTGCTTCAATTGCCTTAAGCACAATTTGCACGCCGGTTTTTTCATCACCCTCGGTCTCACTCAAAAGGGTTGTAACTGCGGGAATTGCGCTTACAAGTGCCACACCGCCGCCTGCTACAATGCCTTCCTCAACTGCGGCTTTAGTGGCTGCCAAAGCGTCCTCGATGCGAAGCTTTTTGTCCTTCATTTCAACCTCGGTAGCGGCACCTACCTTGAGTACTGCAACACCGCCCGAAAGCTTTGCAAGGCGTTCCTGTAATTTTTCTTTATCAAACTCAGATGTGGTAACCTCAATTTGATTTTTAATCTGAGTAATGCGTCCGTCAATCTCTGCCTTGTCGCCTGCGCCTCCAACAATAATGGTGGTTTCCTTGCCAACCTTAACCTGACTTGCACGGCCGAGCTGAGCAAGTGTGGTTTCTTTAAGCTCAAGACCAAGCTCCTCGCTGATTACCTGACCACCTGTGAGAATTGCAATGTCGCGAAGCATTTCTTTTCTTCTATCACCAAAACCGGGGGCCTTAACACCAACGCAAACGAAGGTACCGCGAAGCTTGTTGACGATAAGTGTAGAAAGTGCCTCTCCCTCAATATCCTCAGCAACAATAACAAGCTTTTTGCCGGCCTGAACAATTTGCTCCAAAAGAGGTAAAATTTCCTGAATACTGGAAATTTTCTTGTCGGTGAGCAAAATAAAGGCATCATCAATAACGGCCTCCATTTTGTCTGTATCGGTAGCCATATAAGGAGTAATATAACCCCTGTCAAACTGCATACCCTCAACAACCTCAATATAGGTTTCGGCGGTCTTGGATTCTTCAACGGTAATAACACCATCGGCAGAAACCTTATCCATTGCCTCAGCAATAAGCTTACCAATAACCTCATCACCTGCAGAAACGGTGCCAACCCTTGCAATATCCTCACTGCCGCTTACCTTTTTGGAGTTTGCGGTAACGGCCTCAACAGCCTTTGCTACTGCCTTGGCAATACCCTTTTTAACAACCATTGGGTTTGCACCTGCGGCAACGTTTTTCATACCCTCACAAATAAGTGCCTGTGCCAAAACTGTTGCAGTGGTAGTGCCGTCACCCGCAACGTCGTTAGTTCTTGTTGCAACCTCTTTTACAAGCTGTGCGCCCATATTCTCGAATGGATCGTCAAGCTCAATTTCCTTTGCAATGGTAACGCCGTCGTTAGTGATAAGGGGTGCACCAAACTTTTTGTCTATAACAACGTTTCTTCCCTTGGGACCAAGAGTAACCTTAACTGCGTTAGCGAGCTGGTCTACACCCGCCTGAAGAGATTTACGTGCTTCTTCACTAAAAACAATAATTTTAGACATATCAATTACCTCACAGTAAATTATTCAATAGTAGCCAAAATGTCGGACTGACGAACAATGGAATATTCTACACCATCAATCTTAACCTCTGTGCCTGCATATTTGCTGGTGATAACCTTATCGCCAACCTTAACGTACATTTCAACTTCGTTTCCATCCACAAGTCCGCCGGGGCCTACTGCAACAACCTCTGCCATTTGGGGTTTTTCCTGTGCGGCAGCGGTGAGAATAATGCCGCTCTTTGTGGTTTCTTCTGCAGCTACCGCTTTAGTAACAACGCGGTCTGCCAAGGGTTTAATAGTCATATGAGCAATCCTCCTATAAGCTAATACGGTTCTTTTTTGAAAGCCGTATTTTTTATGTTTTTAGCACTCTAGCACTTAGAGTGCTAATATATATTGTAACCATTTTTTAGGAAAAATCAAGACCTTATTTTAACTTTTTAAAAAGTTTCAACAATATTTAAAGGTACTTACGTAATACTTCTATTTAAATCCGTCGGTTTTATGCTTTTTACCGTCCATGGTTACCCAAATCGCCTCGGCATTATCTACCTTGGATAAAAGTTTTTTGCCGCTTTCAATATCCATACAAAAAAGTGCGGTAGAGAGTGCGTCGCCAACACCCGAATCCTCACACATTACCGAAACTAGTGTAAAATACTCGCTTGGCATTAAAGTACTGGGGTCTATAATGTGGTGATAATTTTTGCCGTTTACTGTATAGTATCTTTGGTAGTTACCGCTTGTAACCACCGAAGTGTTTTTTATGTTCAGTGTTTCAATATACGGGTTTTCGCTATCCTGTAAATCTGGATTTTCAATGCCCACCGCAAACTCCTTTTTGTTTGGGTGAGTGCCAAGAGTTTTTATGTTGCCGCCGATATTTATTATATATCCGCTTAAATTTTGCTCTTTTAAATACTGATATATTTTCTCCACCGCATAGCCCTTGGCAAGGGCGCCTACGTCAAGCTTCATTTTAGGGTCACTTAAAAAAACGGTGGATTTTTGGGCGTCTATAATTACATTTTCTATATTTGTATGCTCTGCCGCCGCCTTTAATTCATCCATAGAAGGGATCTTTGCGGCATCAGGATTATCTGCACCTTCAGTTCTGTAGTTATGCCAAATGGACAGAACACTTCCCATTGCAACGTTGGTTTTACCATTTGTAAGCATATACATTTCCTTTGCAAAAAGCATAAAGTCAATAAGTTCTTTTTCTACCTTAACCTCTTTATGTTTGCCGTCCTGCAAGGAATTTATTGTAGCTAAATTATTAACACCTTCGTAGGTATGATAAATATCGAAAAGTTTATGATAATAAGACATAAGGAGTTTGACCTTATTAAAAACAAGGTCAAACTCCTCTTTTTCATTTTCATAACCAACAAATGTTGTAACGGTATCGAAGTATTCAAAGGAATAGTCGGTAAATTTTTGTAAAGAAACCCTGCCGCCGCAGGATGTAAGCGACAGCAAAATTGCTACTATTAACAAAAATAAGACTATCCTTTTCATATTCATCTACCTTTATTTTACTGCAGCACCCTTAGCGTCAAATGCGAATTTTACCTCTGTGTCGGCAACTGCAAGCTCTGTATCGTCCGCTGTTGCGGTGGTAGCAACCTTGTAGGTAATTGAACCCTCGGCATCGGCGGTAGCGTTTGCAATTTCGCTTGTGGCAACTGTTTTAATTTTAAGAGCCGCATCCTTAGAAACTTCTGTCTCTTTTGTGCTCTCGGCCGCCTTTTCAAGGGCGAGAACAAACTCTGAAATCATTATTGTGCAACCTGCGGTTTGTACCTCCTCGGCACCCCTGTCTCCCTCAGCTACAAGTGCTTTAACCTCGTCTACGGTTTTGCCCTTTATTTGAGTTGCAAAAATGTCGGCCTGCTCAAACCACTCTTTAACCACGCCATCACCATTTACGTCATAGGTGGATTTGGACATACCGTAATTGGCGCCGAGCTCGCGCTTTGTTTTAAAGTCTTTGGTTTCTAATGCAGCACCCTTGGAGGTGTATTCACCGGTAAGGGCCAAACTGTCAAAGGTACAGTTTACAATTTTTCCGTCGGCATCAAAAATTACAACTGCTGTTGTAACGCTTGCCTCCGCTGCGCCGTTTGTATCGGCCTCAGCATCGGTTGCCTTTGTAACTGCGCTATATACGCCAAGACCTACCTTGTAGGTTTTTGCCGCACCACAACCTGTAAAAACTGTAGCAACAAGCAAAACTGCCAGTGTAATGCTAAGAATTTTTTTCATAATTTTCGTCCTTTCTTTTATATATTATGCTTTTTCGCCGCTTTAATCAGCAAAAAAGCTAAAAGTCCAACAATAATTCCAGATAATATACCGCTGAAAAGCAGTACCGCCATATAGTATATAATTTCCCTGGTTTGCATTAAAACGGCCGCCGTCAAAACCTGCCCTAGGTTATGGAAAACGCCGCCCACAATACTTACGCCAAGTACCGAAAAACGATCCCACTTTTTAACAAGCCACTGAGCGGCAAGGCTAAGCGATGCTCCCGCAATGCTGTAAATTAAAGTCATAGCGTTTCCAAATAGCAGGGCAGTAAGAAAAATTCTGACAAGTGAAACGGCCGCCGCCTCTTTAAGCGAAAACCTATAAAGTACAAATATTATTATTATGTTGGGCAGACCCATTTTTATACCGGGAACCGCTGGCAAAATTGGGGGCAAAAGCATTTCTATATAGGAAAAAAGCATTGCTACCGCTGTAAAAAGCGCAAGCAGGGTTAGTTTTTTTGTGCCTGTTTTCATAAGTTTTTAGGTTTGCCCTCCCCCGCCTTTTATTTTAGGTATATCACCGGGCAGTGATATCCACCCCGTTATTTTTTGAAATAATTTTTACCACCACTTTGTGCGGAAGGCAAACTATTGTTTCGTTTGTTTTATTTATTTTTCTGTGTTTACTGCAAATACCGTCGGGGCAGTTGGCGAAAATTATTTTTGCGGAATTTTCTTTAATTTCAAGTATATTCCTGCCGCCCTTTTCGGTATCTATATCCACGGTTATATTTTCTGAAAGACTATATACTACTGCGCTTTTTCCATCAATTAAAACCTCAGCATACGCCCCTTCTTCTCCCCCAAAAAGAAAAATGGCAAGCGGCACTAAAAAGATAATTAAAATGGCCAAAATAAGCAGTATATCGTTCTTTAGCTTGTTTGTGCTGAAAATTGTCGTCTTGTTTTCCACTGTACTACCCTATTTTTCCGCCGACAATATCAAGCGGTTTAATGCACTTAGAGGGGCACTTCTCAACACAAATACCACAACCCGTACACTTTTCAGTATCAATCACAGCAAGTAAATCGATGAGCGTTATTGCGCCCTCGGGGCAGTTTTTCTCACAAATACCGCAGGCAATACAACCATTTTTACAGTTCTTTCTAACCACAGCGCCCCGCTCTTTATTATGGCACATAACCACTGTTTTGTCTTCCTCTGAAACTAGTGTTATTAACTTTTTTGGGCAAGTATCTACACAAAGACCGCAACCAAGGCATTTGTTCACATCTATTCTGGCAACGTCATCCTTAATACAGATGGCCTTTACAGAGCAGGCCGCAGCACAGTCTCCCTTTCCAAGGCAGCCAAAAGCGCAAGCAAGGGAGCCACCGTAAAGCATTGCCTCTGCCTTACATGAAAGAATCCCCTTGTATTCTGCCTTGTGCTCAGCCGCCTTACAGTTACCATTACAATGAACGAAGGCCACCTTTTTAATAAGCCTCGGCGGTTCTATACCCATAAGTTTTGCTATTTCGTTTGTGGCCTCTGCACCGCCCGGAACGCAACTGTTTATTTTTGCACCATTTTTGGCAATGGCTTCGGCATAGTCATCACAGCCCGCATAGCCACAAGCACCACAGTTAATACCGGGAAGTTTTTTCCTTACGTTATTTATAATTTCTTCCTTTTCAATGCTGAAAAAGTAAGTGGCAAGGGCAAGAAGTATTGCCGCTATCAGTCCCACTCCGCCAACAAGTGCCAGAGCAATTATAACATCTTTAAACATAAATTTCTCCTCTTGAAAAAGATCTATCTAAAATTAGATTATTTAAAAAGATTATCCACTAGGCCCTCAAATCCCAAAAATGCAAGAGCCACGAATGAGGCCGCGATAAGAGTTACGGGAAGTCCCTTTAGGTGCTTTGGAACGTGTTGCTCATCTATACGGGAGCGAACTCCTGAAAAAATTACCATTGCAAGTAAAAAACCAAGTCCACAACCAAGCGAGCTTACGATTGACTGCAAAAAAGTATATCCATCTGAAACGTTGTTAATGGTAACGCCCAAAACGGCGCAGTTGGTAGTGATAAGCGGCAAATATACGCCGAGCGCCTTATAAAGTGATGGGATATATTTTTTAAGAAAAATTTCAGCAAACTGTACCAATGTTGCAATAACCAAAATAAAAACTATAGTCTGCATATAACCCATATCACATTTATCCAAAATAAAATACTGAATAGGCCAGGTAACGGCCGTTGCAACAAGCATTACAAAAGTAACGGCAACACCCATACCGGTTGCAGATTTAAGATTTTTGGAAACGCCCAGGAATGGACAAATGCCCAAAAACCTATTGAGCACGTAGTTATTAACAAGCACGGAGGAAAGCAATATTATAAGAAGTGTTCTCATATTATTTTTCCTCCTTCGCGTTAGTGCTGCCGCAGTTTATTTCGCAAATTCCCGCCGAGGGGCAACCCACACAGCTAAAGCTTTTCTTTTTTGGGAATTTACCCTTGGTAAGAGCAGAAACAACCGCTATCATAATTCCATAAACCATAAAGCCGCCAGGTGTTTTTGCAAAAATTGCTATGGGATTATCTTTTAAAAATGGAATTCCTATTCCCGCAAAACTTCCCTGCCCCAAAACCTCTCTTACCGTAGCAATTACAAATAGAGCAAGGGCAAATCCAAGTCCCATTCCAATGCCATCTAAAACCGATTTGCCTACCGAGTTTTTACCTGCAAAAACCTCGGCACGTCCCAAAATTATACAGTTAACTGTAATAAGGGGCAAATAAATACCCAGCAAGCTAAACAGGCTTGGCACAAAGGCCTCCATTACCATTTGAACTATTGTTACAAAGCTTGCAATAACAACAATGTAAGCAGGGATTCTTACCGAATCAGGAATAACCTTTCTAAGCAAGGATATTACAAAATTTGAGCAAACAAGCACCGCCGCCGCTGCAATACCCATTCCTATAGCACCAATTACGGTTGTTGTGGTTGCAAGGGTAGGGCAGGTGCCAAGAATAAGCACAAAAACGGGGTTTTCGAGTAAAAGTCCTTTTAGCAGTAGTGAAAGGTTGCTTTTTTTGTCAGACACCTAAATCCCTCCTTCCAAAAGTTTAACCGCCCTGAAGGCACCGCCAACTGCACTCAAATAGCCATTTGTTGTAATTGTAGCGCCGGCAACAGCATCAATTTCTTTATAGTTTTCTTCCGTTTTGCCCTGGAACTGGTTATAGAACTTTGGCTCTTTGCATCCATCTCCATAGCCCTTTGACTCGGCCTGGGATACTGTTACACAGTCTATAACCTCTCCCTCTTTGGTGAGAGAAATTTTAATTTTAATATATTCGCCCGATGGTGAATAGTAAGAGTCGCCGTTTATACCAAAGCCGGCGGCACGAAGTTCGAATAGGTATCCACCATCAGTCTTATATGCCTTTTGTACGGCTTTAGGGAAGTCAACTATGCCCGATATATCAATTTCATTTGCCTCGGCGGCAAGGTGCTTCTTGGCAGCCGCAGAAACTGTAGTTTTAAAAACTTCATCTACTGCAGTTATTACCTCGCCGGACGGGTCGGTAGCTATATACTCTTCGCCCGCTTTAAAAACAAAGCCCGCGCCGTTTTTGGCTTTATAAACTGCCGTAATACCCTCTAGCTTTACAGTTTTAAATTCTGTCTCAAAATCGTCAGCAGTGGGTAATACCTCCAAAAGAATATCTTTGAGTTTTTCTTCTTCGGTTCTTATGTCAACACTTTCGCCCCTTAAAATGGCGGCGGCATTGATAGCGTCGGCTATGGCGCCCTTATAAGCTGCGGTAGTTTTTGTGGAGTTTGCAACGGTATCCACCGCATTTGCCTTTTCTTTATTAAGTCCTACGAATTTATTTCCGTACTCTACCTCTGCCTTGTTGGTTTCGTTACTGCCTATACATTTAGCGCCCGTAACAATGCCCTCTTTATCTACGCCGCACATAATAACAAGGCCCGAAGCGTAGCCCGAGGTGGTAAGTTCGAAGACAAAACCACCGTCGGCCGCACTGTACACCTTTGTTACTGTTGTAGGAAGTTCTTTGCCTGCCAAATCATTCTTTTCTGCAAAGTCCTTGCCATTTGGCATAACCTCCAAAAGGGCGGCATTTGCTGAATTTTGCTTTCTTTTTTCAATAATTGGCTCGGTTACAAAGTTCACCGCTGAAAGTAACACAGCAACTACTATACAAATTACCGTTAGGGTTAAAACACTTTTTAAATGCTTTTTCATTTTGCCTTACCCCCGAACAGTTTTCTTGCAGTCAGTCTATCTATAAAGGGAGTTAATATATTCATTAAAAGTATAGCAAAGGATACTCCCTCGGGGTAGTTGCTGAAAAGACGTATTACTGCAGTCAAAAAGCCGCACCCCAAAGCATAAACTATTTTGCCTTTGCTTGTTGTGGGGGATGTTACGTAGTCTGTAGCCATAAATATGGCTCCTATTATAAGTCCTCCTGCGAGGGTGGAAAGCAATGCGCCGTATAAATTGGTTCCGCCAAAGCAAAGGGTAAATAGATAGCTTGACAAAATGTAAATTACTGGAATATGCCAGGAAATAACCCTTCTTACCAAAAGGTAAATGCCACCTAGAATAAGGGCAATTTTACAGGTTTCGCCAATAGCGCCGCCCACATTTCCTAAAAGCAGCTCCAATAAATTTACGGCTTCTCCTTCTGCTATTTCCACAAGCGGTGTTGCGCCGCCTACGGCATCTACCGAAAGCGGGAAGGAAGAAACAGCCGCCTCTTTAAAGGCAACAAGCATAAACACCCTCGCAGTAATAGCGGGGTTTACAATATTTTTTCCGAGCCCGCCGAAAAAGTTTTTAACAACCACTATGGCGAAAACAGAGCCAAGGGCCACCTGCCAAAGTGGTGTGGAGGCGGGAAGAGTAAGGCCAAGCAATAGTCCCGTTACAAATGCGCTTAAATCCCCTACCGTGTTTTCCTTTTTGGCAGCCATACAAAAAAGGCATTCCGAAAGCACCGCCGCCGCTATAGACATAGAAACTACGGTAAAGGCGCCCTTTCCAAAAATGGCTACACCCGCTATAAGGGCAGGGATAAGGGAAATTATAACGTCCAACATTATACCCCTTGTTGTTCTTGGTTTTTTAATATGTGGAGAATCGCTTACCTTTAAGCTAATATTCATAATTTATACTCCCAAATAAAGTAAATTTTCCTTTAAAGGTTACTCTATATTTTTAAGAATTTCTTGGCAAGGCGGTTTGTTTGTACAAGCGGCCTGTTTGCGGGACAAATATAGGAGCAACAACCGCATTCCATACAAAGGTTGGTGCCAATCCGTAAAAGTTCTTCCTTGTCCTCTTTTTCAAAAGCCCTTGCGATTTCGGCAGGATTGATTCCAAAAGGACAATGGTTTGTACAAGCGCCGCAACGAATACAATTTGTAGTTTGAATGGGATGCACGTCTTCACGGGTAAGTGCCAAAACTGCATTTGTGTTTTTAAGCACTCCCCTATCTAAAAAGGGGACCGAAACACCCATCATAGGTCCGCCGTAAATAACCCTTTTGGGTTCCTTTGCAAATCCACCGCAGAAATCAAAGACGTCTGAAAGTGGTGTACCTACTGCAACGTCAATGTTCTGAGGCTTTGCAACGGCAGAGCCATCTACTGTTATAACCTTTCTTACAAGTGGCATACCCGTTTTAAAATACTCACCGATTTTTGCAATGGTGGTAACGTTAGAAACTATTACACCAACGCTGCTCGGAAGGGCGCCCTCTTTAATAACCTTACCGGTGGTGTGGTAAACCAGCACCTTTTCGCCGCCTTGCGGATAAAGAGTTTTGAGCACCTGCACCGATATTTTGCTGTTTTGAGCCGAAAGCTCCTGCATTTTCTTAGTCGCTTCGGGCTTATTTGCCTCAATTCCTATAATCACCTTTTTTATAGGTATGAATTTTAAAATAAGCTCTATAGCATATAAAATATCTTCCGCGCGGTCGCGCATTACGGCCGAGTCGCTTGTAATATAGGGTTCACACTCTGCTCCGTTTATAATAAGCTCATCTATTTCGGTGCCGTCGGGGATATTGTATTTTACAAAGGTAGGAAAACCCGCGCCACCAAGACCGATAATGCCGCTGTTTTTAAGAGCCTCAATAAACTCGGATTTACTTTTCGGCTCAATTGGGGCAATACCTTTTTCTGACTCCATTTGTCCGTCCGATTCAATTTCTATACATTCACCGCTTTGACCGTTTGCCAAAAGCTGTTCAAAAATTCTTGTAACCTTTCCCGAAACACTTGAATGTAGTGGGGCGGAAATTGGCCCACTAATATTTGCAATAAGTGTTCCAACCTTAACCTCATCCCCGACCTTTACAATTATCTCAGAGGGTTTTCCTATATGCATAGCAGTAGAAAGCACCACCTTTTTAGGTGGCGGCATTTTAGTTACAATTCCCTCCAGCGTACCCTTTTTGTGGGGAAGTTTAACTCCACGGAGCAACCTACTCATAAAACATACCTCTTTAAATTTCATATATTTAATAATATATTACATATATTCGTCTAAATTATTATACAATATGCACTAAAGTCTGTCAACGATTATGAGACTCTTAACATTGTCTATTTTTTAACACAAAAGTCAAAAAAAGGGCCGAAACACAAATTTTGTGTTTCGGCCCAAATTCTATAATTCAAAATTTACTTATACTTTTTTAAATGCTCTACGTATTCTTCAAGGCAGAGGTCTAACTCATTCATTTTTTTAGCATGTTCTACACCAACATAGCGGTAATGCCACGGCTCGTAAATAATTCCTGTGATTTCTTCCTTATCTTTGGGGTAACGAAGCACAAAGCCGTACTCTTCAGCATGGGAGGAAAGCCACTGGAACTGTTTTGTGTGCTCAAAGGTTAGCTCTACAGAGTTAAAATCAACCGCAAGGCCCACCTCGTGCTCGCTAGTACCTGGAATAGCAACCACAGTGCCCGCCTTTTCCCTTGCTTGTTCATCACTAAGCGAAGGGTTCTGTGATTTCACCTTATCAAGCTCATTAGCATAAAGTGCCTCTTGCCTTGTATGGGGGCGATAACAGGAAATAACAAGCAGTTTAATTCCGTCATCCGCCGCCGCCTTACACATATCGTTAAGGGCAGCCACCGCTCTTGCATCAAAGGCCATACCATTATCTCTGGCATAGGCCGCGGCAATTTTTGCGGTTTCTATCTTGAATCCCTCGGGCAACGGGTTTTTCTTGTTGGCCACTACCAAATTCCAGCTTTCTAAATCCTTGGCGAGATTTTTAATATCTCTATCCTTTTTAGAATCAGAAGATGTTGGGGCTTGAGACTGTGCGTTCTCTGTACTTTGTATGCTTGTAACACCGCCCGCTGTGTCCTTATCCTTTTTGGCACCGGGCTTTGTAATATAAAGCACCGTCATTGTAACAAAACCTATAGCCAATGCTACGCAAATTGCCATAAGACTTCTTATTAATTTAAGATATGCTAATACCTCGCGCCTTGTATAAGCGTTTTTCATTTTTATACCAATCTTACACGAATGATACCTTCAATGGCATTAAGCTCTGCTTCTATCTTTTCTTTGTCGCCATCGGTAATATCCAAAAGCGTGTAAGCATATTCCTTTTTAGATTTATTTAACATATTTTCAATGTTAATGTTATCCTTTGCCATTGTCTGTGTAATCTGAGTAAGCATTGTAGGAATATTCTTATGAATAATGCAAACCCTGATAGCACTGCTTCTTGGCATACTGATATTCGGAAGGTTTACCGAATTGGTAATATTACCATTTTCAATATAATCGGTAAGCTCCTCTGCCGCCATCTTAGCGCAGTTATCCTCTGATTCAGGTGTAGATGCACCAAGGTGAGGAATTGCAATAACTCCCTCGTGTCCCAAAACCTCGTCGGTCGGGAAATCGGTAACGTATTTTGCTACTTTGCCGTTTTCAAGTGCCGCCAAAACGGCAGAGCTATCAACCAAATCTGCGCGGGAGAAGTTAAGAATTCTAACCTCATCCTTCATAAGAGAAATTGCCTCGGCATTGATAAAGCCCTTGGTTTCGGGAGTGAGCGGAACGTGGATTGTAATGTAATCGCACTTCTCGTAAATTTCCTTAATATCCATAGCGTGGATAACGTTGTGGGTTAAACTCCAAGCTGCATTAACCGAAACGTAAGGGTCATAGCCGTAAACCTTCATACCAAGTGCATTGGCTGCATTTGCAACCCTAACGCCGATAGCACCAAGACCGATAACACCTAAACTTTTACCGCTGATTTCAGGACCGCCAAAAGCGCTTTTACCCTTTTCAACCATTTTGCCAACTTCGGCACCGTTGCCCTTTAAAGTCTGAGCCCACTCTATAGCATTTACAATTCTTCTGGAAGAAATTAAAAGTCCCGCAATAACAAGCTCCTTAACGGCATTTGCATTAGCACCGGGGGTGTTGAAAACTACAATACCCTCTTCGCTGCAGCGGTCAATGGGAATATTGTTTGTGCCTGCACCTGCACGGGCAATAGCTAAAAGACTTTCAGGGAAAGCAGTATCGTGTAAGGAAGCAGAACGAACAACCGCACCAATAGGTGCCTCAACCTCATCACCGTAAACGTAGCCGCCCTTATCCAAAACAGAAAGACCTGTTTTGCTAATTTTATTATAGGTTTTAATTGCTTTCATATATTTTCCCTCTTATTTGTTATTTTTCTCGAATTCTGCCATAAACTCTACAAGCTTTTCTACACCCTCAATGGGCATTGCATTGTAAATAGAAGCGCGCATACCGCCAACGCTGCGGTGGCCCTTAATGTTTAAAAAGCCCGCCGCTTTTGCTTCGGCAACGAATTTAGCGTCCAAATCGGCATCGCCTGTAATAAAGGGAACGTTCATAAGTGAGCGGTCCTCGGGAACAACTGTGCCCTTGAACATTTCGCTGCTGTCAAGGAAATCATAAAGCACCTTTGCCTTTTTCTCGTTGTATTCCTTCATGCCCTCTAGGCCGCCAAAGGTCTTTTTAACCCACTTCATAACCTTGCCTGCAACGTAGATGGTATAGCAAGGAGGAGTGTTAAACATAGAACCATTATCTGCGTGGGTTTGGTAATTAAACATTGTGGGGGTAATATCCATAGCGTTACCAATTAAATCCTCGCGGATGATTACAATGGTAAGTCCTGCGGGAGCAACGTTTTTCTGTGCGCCTGCATAAAGCATTGCAAACTTAGAAACGTCAATCGGCTCCGACATAATGCAGCTGGAAATGTCGGCAACAAGCGGTACGTCGCCTGTATCGGGAAGTGTATTATACTTTGTGCCGTAAATGGTGTTGTTCATACAAATGTGTACGTAGTCTGCATCCTTATCAAAATCGGCCGCGGTGGTTTTGGGGATATAAGAGAAGGTTTTATCCTCGCTCGATGCAACCGCCCTTGCCTCGCCATAGCGGGCGGCCTCTTTATATGCCTTCTTAGCCCACTGACCGGTAATTATGTAGTCGGCCTTTTTATTTTTGGTCATAAGGTTCATAGGAACCATTGTAAACTGAGAAGAAGCGCCGCCCTGTAGGAAAAGCACCTTGTAATTGTCGGGCACCTGCATAAGGTCGCGAAGTGTTGCCTCAGCTTCATCTATAATTGCCTGATACTCCTTAGAACGGTGGGACATTTCCATTACCGACTGACCGGTAGTACCGTACTCAACCATCTCTTTTGCGCATTCCTCCAAAACCTCTAAGGGGAGCATAGAGGGTCCTGCACTGAAATTGTAAACTCTTGCCATAATTTTTTCCTCCAAACTAATGTTTTAGGGCCTTTAAAAAACGCTTATTATTAAGCCCCTACCTTATAAAATAAAAGATTACTCCTATTATATGCCCCGCCCCCACTTTTGTCAATGGGATTGTTAAAACATTAACAAACTATTTTAAAAATTGTGCTAATTTTACCCTTTTTCGGCTTAATCTTTGTTAAAAGTTTAACGAACAAGGCAAAAAGCTGAGGCTTGGTAAAGCAACCCTTTGATAAATACTCTCTCAAAACACTAAACGCGGTTATATGTTTTTGACAAAAATTTCCCTTTCATACTTTTGGGCCACACTTATCATATTCCTTGTTCCTCTGCTCTTTTGGTCCCAAAAGCAAATAACCACGTCGCAATTTTTCGCCATTTCCTCGTTCCTTTTTACTCCTGCGCTTTTGCCATATTTTCCCCAGTTTGCAGGGTGTTTTTCTACTGAATATCCTTTTTCTTTTGCGTATCTTTCACCGAGCAAATCTGCTCCCCTACAACCACCCGAAAGTATTATTATTTCATGCTCTGAGCTAATTTTTTCAAGACATGACTCAATAAAATCCTTTGCCTTATTATAATCATTAAAATCTCTGCAACCAGCTATTACTATCTTCTTTTCCACTCTCACAACCGCCATTCTACTGTTTTCTTTCATTATAATTCCATAACGGAATAATGTCAATAAAATCCGAAATTATAATTCATATATGGAATTATAAGGGGTGGGTTTTATGAAAATAAGAAAACAGGAATACGGCACCGTAAATATGGTTGGAAAGAATATTGAAAGACTTAGAAGGGCGCGGGGTATAAAGCAAAAGGATTTCATTTCAAAAATGCAAATTATGGGCTGTGACATTAACCCCACCAGCTATTCAAAGCTTGAAGGACAGGTGCGCCTTGCCTCGGATAAGGAAATTTTTGTTATTGCCAAAATTTTAAAGGTACCTATGGAAAAGTTGTTTGAAGACTGACTTTTAATTTATGCCTTTTAAAAATGTTTAATATAAAAAGAGCGGGGCGGTCTGCCTTGCTCTTTTGCTTTTTATTATTCCTTTTCGGTTGTATAAACCGTTACGCTGAGGGGTAAAACTGTATCGCAGAGCTTATCCTCTACGTTTGCTACCTCGCCGCTTGGCTTTATCATTTCAAGATTTGCGTCGGGCACAACATTTGTAGTGGTGTATACGTATTTATAAAATGTTTTGCCACCAAAGGACTTTGCAATATCTACGGTAAGGTCAACCGCCTCGTCCTCGTAGTTGGTAACCAAAATTGTAGTCTCTCCATCCTTACGCTCAAGGCAGGAAATGTAGGTGTTTTCGTTGTCGTCACCGGCGCAAACGTTACCCTCCTTTAAAAACCTTGTCATAAGTGCAGCCGCATACCAAGGATAGGTAGGAACGCGGGTATGCTTTAGGTTGTGAAGATAACCAACCACCTGAATACCGTCAATAAACTCTGCATTTATGTTGCCAAAGGTCCAGTTAGGCCACTGCTGGCTGTAAAGCGCCCAAATGTAAAGGGTGTGAATGCCGCCCATATTGAGTATTTTATTCATCATGGCGCCGAATGCAAGGCCGCGGTAGGGGTTGTCGTAAGATTCAAGGGTTCTGATGCAGGTGTAAACGTAGTGGAGCACTACGTTGAACTCATCAATATAATATTCCTTGCCGTACTCCTTTGCCCTGTCCCTTGGGTAGGTGAGCTTTGCATCCAAAAGGTCATAGAATGCGCGTTTATCCTTAAAGTCAAAGGAACGGTCGTAACCGTTATGGGCACCGATAATATCAACCTGCTCGCTTAAATTCTCAACGGTGTATTTAACCATCCAAGAAATGGGCTCGCTGGCGTCGCCGCTCCAGTTATCGCAAGGGGCAACAATTTTATATTGGTCCCTTTTGCCCGAATTTTTAAGACCCTGGTCAACCGCCCTGATCATACGGTCGTAAAGGGGATAAAGTCGCTCTATCTCTCTGCGTTCAAAGGAAGTAACCTTTTTCGCATCCTTTTCTGCCCTATTATTATAGTTAAAGCAGTTATTGCACTCGGTAAAACAGAAAATGTGCTTAATATTTGTAACGCCGTGGCGCTCAAAAGCATAAACCGATTCCTCAATAAACTTTTCAAAGTTTTTAGCAGTTGCCTCAAGGTCGCCCTCTACAAAGCCGCCGTGGTAGTCAAGGTTTACGCTGAACTTTTTGCCCTCGGGCATCCAGTCCTTAATAAAACCGGAAATGTGCCAACCGGGAGTAATGCCAACCTCAATGCCCGCATCGGCAAACATTTTACAGGCCTTGTAAAATGCCATCATATATTCGCTTTCAAAGTTGTGCTCTTTTTTCTCGTCATCCCAGGTAAGAGAGCCGCCGTAGAAGCTTCTTATCATTGTGATGCCCATTTTCTTCATGGTATCAATTTCAATTTGAATTTGCTCTTCAGTCAGGTTTCTGCCCTTGTCGTCAGGCATAAATTCATAAGCGTGGTGGATGTAGCTTATGCCGTGGAAATTTTCAGTAACGAACCGGTCGTTACCAATTTTCATATTTTTTACCATTTTTTCTACCCCCTAGTAGAACGGATTTAAATTTTAAATCCCTTTTTAGGCGAATTTTACGCCTTTTTTTCAAATACCTTTGGTATTTGGTTGCATTGTACCATATACTGCCACAAAAAGCAAGACAAAATACAAACATATTTATAACTTTTTTGTTGCCCTTTTATTTGTGCAAAATTAGTTATTTTTGCTCCTCTCTTGGCGGCTTTTTAACAGATTGTTAAATTTCTTTCAAAGTTTTAAAAAACTATTGCAATTTTTAGGTTTTTAGGATATACTTTATAAGGCAAAAGTTGTACTCAAGGCGTAGTGTACGGTGCGGTTTTGGGTGCAAAATCCATATTAAAAGGAGTGCTTTGAAAATGACAAACAATAAATCCGTTTTGGCTTGGCTTGAAGAAATCAAGGCCTTGGTAAACCCCGACAAGGTTGTTTATATTGACGGTAGCGAAGAGCAGATTGAAGCTCTTAGAAAGGAAGCTTGTGAAACAGGTGAGCTTGTAAAGCTTAACGAGGAGCTTCTTCCCGACTGCTATCTTCACAGAACAAAGGTTAACGACGTTGCCCGCGTAGAGGGTAGAACCTTTATCTGCTCCAGAGAAAAAGAAAATGCAGGTCCTACAAACAACTGGATGGATCCTAAAGAAGCATACAAAATGCTTTACGATATTGCAAGAGATAGCTACAAGGGTCGTACAATGTACGTTATCCCCTTCTCTATGGGTCCCGTTGGTTCCCCTCTTGCTAAGATCGGTGTTGAGGTAACCGATTCTATCTACGTTGTTCTTAATATGGTTATTATGACCCGCGTTGGCAAAGAAGTTTTCGACGTGCTTGGTGACAGTAACGACTGGGTACGTGGTTTCCATAGCCGCTGCGATATTGACGAGGAGAAGAGATACATCTGCCAGTTCCCCGAAGATAACACCATTATTTCGGTCAACTCCGGCTACGGCGGAAACGTGCTTTTGGGTAAAAAGTGCTTTGCTCTTCGTATTGCCTCTTACCAGGGCTGGAAAGAGGGCTGGATGGCTGAGCATATGCTTATCCTTGGTATTGAAAATCCCAAGGGCGAGGTTAAATACGTTGCTGCTGCGTTCCCCTCTGCTTGCGGTAAAACAAACCTTGCTATGCTTATTCCTCCCAAGTATCTCCGCGATAAGGGATATAAGATTTGGACGGTTGGTGATGATATTTCCTGGATGCGCATAGGCCCCGACGGCCGCCTTTGGGCTATTAACCCCGAAAACGGCTTCTTCGGTGTTGCGCCCGGTACCAACGAAAAATCCAACTTCAACGCACTTGAATCTACAAAGAAGGGCACCATTTTCACAAACGTTGCTCATAACCTTGATAATAACACCGTTTGGTGGGAAGGTCTTGATAAGAATCCTCCCGAAAACGCTATTGAATGGAAGGGTAATCCCTGGAACGGCAAGACAAGCGACGAAAAGGGCGCGCATCCCAACAGCCGCTTTACTGCTCCCGCTAAAAACTGCCCCTGCATTTCTCCCGAGTTTGAGAGCCAGAGCGGTGTTCCGATTTCGGCTATCATCTTCGGCGGCCGCCGCGCAAAGCTAGCTCCCCTTGTTTACCAGTCTAAGGATTGGGAGAACGGCGTATTCGTTGGCTCTGCAATGGCTTCTGAAACAACCGCCGCCGCTTCGGGCGCAGTTGGTGTTGTTCGCCGCGACCCCATGGCTATGCTTCCCTTCTGCGGTTACCACATGGGCGACTATTTCCGTCACTGGCTCGAGATGGGTAAAAAGCTTGGCGACAAAGCTCCTAAGATTTTCAACGTTAACTGGTTCCGCCTTGATGATGAAGGCCACTTTATCTGGCCCGGCTTTGGCGATAATATGCGTGTTCTTAACTGGATTATCGACCGCTGTGAGGATAAAGTAGGCGCTGAGGAAACCGCTATCGGTTACATCCCCAGACCCGAAGACCTTGACCTTACCGACCTTGATATGGATACAGACGTTCTAAAGAGCATTCTTGCCGTTGATAAGGACGCTTGGGAAAAAGAGGCAGAGGAAATCACTGAGCATTATAAGAAGTTCGGCGATAGACTCCCCGAAGAGCTCAAAACCCAGCTTGAAAACCTTAAAGCAAACCTTAAGTAATTAAGATTTAAACAAACTAAAACCCGCTTAACCTAAAATCAAAGGTTAAGCGGGTTTTGTTGTTTAGTCGCTTGTTATTTTTATAATTGGTTCTTTTTGAAGCACATTAGCATTATTGTCACGGCAATAAAGCGTACGTAGCTCCTCAAAGCGTGCATTATCTATTAAAACACGTTCACCATCAACGTTTTCATAATACGTGTCGCCGTCAATACCGAAAATTTTCACCTTTTCAAGCTTTGAGCCCTTTAATCTTTCTATAGAATATTCCGAAAGTTCGGCGCCCGAAGTGCCCGAAACGCACAAGTCTCCGTTTTCAAGCAATACACTGCGATTTCTGGGCCAATACGCTCCCAATAATTTTGGACTATTATGCTCTGACGTAAAAACGGCAAGAATTGTATAATCATCAGTAACAAGAAAAAGTTCGTCAATACCATTTGAAACAATATCCTTTAAAATATATCCAAACGAGGTGTTTTCCCTATATATGGTGCTTTGATATACTCCAATAACCATTGAGCCCCATTCGTATTCAAATACGGGGTCGGGTGATACAAATATCTTGCTACTACTATTATATTCTGCTTCAAAGTTGCCCGAAAAAATTTCTTTGACTATTTTGCTATATTGAGATAAAACTCCGTCATAGCCCAACATAGAAATATCACTACTGCTTGGTGCTAACGTTTTATTTTGTTTATTACCACAACCACTTAAACAAAGCAGTAAGCAAAAGCACAATATGCATATTCGTTTTACAAAAAACTTCATTGTTTCTCACCATACTTAATTGAAATAATTGTACCAATATGTAGAATACCTAATTCTATTGTCTAAGTGTGCAATACTTGGCCTTTCATACGACCAGAGAAAAACTTGCGTCAAGTAAACTACCGAAGCGTCTGATGAAATGAAATCTTGATAAGATAAATAATAGTTGGGGTATTGTGGGTTCCTAAACCATTCCCCTTGTCCGGGGCGCATAGAATATGTTAAAAAATTAATTTGTCCTTGCAAACTATCGTCTGCATAGCCATTTTGGGCTGCCCAATTTAAATACTTTGATGCTGGATCCCACTGCACCAAGCCATATCCAGGGCCTCCATCCTGATACTTGCCGGGATTAATCGTTACGCTTTCCGCTTGCATATTGCCCAATACCGCGCAAATCGCATTCGATGTCCACCCCTGATTTATTAGTGTATCATGAATTATTTCTGCATTATCGTGCATTTGAGTGTTCGTCAAATCTCCACCACTTGAATGGCCAGTGTTATTAGCATCCGTTCCCGTAGGCACACTTGCCGGGCGGCTCATCATATTCATATAAGCGCACGACGCTTCTCTTTCTGCAGTGGTCTCATTCTTTATGCTTGCGCCAACCACTGGTCTTGAGCCGGTGCTATCAGTAAGCAATATCGGATTATTATTGCAATATGTAAACATATTGTAACCTAATACGCCTGTGCCTGTAGAAAGCAGTCCATCCGCATTAATAAACCTACATACCACAGGGTCGTAGTAGCGTGACCTTAGATAGTAGAATCCCGTCTCATTGTCATAGTAATACCCGCGGTATCTTAGGGGGTTTTTCTGGCCTATTGTTTCAGCCATTGTGCCGGTAATAGACAGTATTTCGCCCCAAGGATTATATGTATATTCTACTACCTGTGTACCGTTGCTGTCAAGAATACCAATAACGTCACCTTGTAGGTTAAAGACGTAGTAATAGTATTCTTCGGTGGCACCGTTTTTAAGTAGGAAGCCGTAGGCCACACCGTTTTCGTCGTGCAAGAAAACAATGTACTCACTACCTGTTTTTTGGGCTTGCAAAATGCCATTTAGCCAGTAATAGTCGGTAGTTACGCCGGTTACGTATTTAGAGTTCCTAAGCCCGTCAGCATTGTAGGTGTAGGAAATATGGTCGTAGTCCTTCATTATCACAGAAGGTCTTCGTCCATCCAACCAATCTAGGGTCATCTCGTCACGCCAGGTAATGGGGTTTCCTATTTCATCATAAACAAACGTTTCACCGTTGTAACCGGTTAAATTCCAATATTTTTCACATCAATATTGTTTAATATAAAATAATAAAATTTTAACAGCATACATAGAAAAAAGGAAAGATATAATCATTTTAATATATATCTTTCCTCTCAACTCCTCTCTAACTCGTTCTTTCGCTTCGTATATTGTTGTGCCCAACAAATCTTATTATTGCTTTTTCACTAATTATCCATTGAACAATTTAGAAAGACCGTCAGAGAGTGATTCTGTAACGGAATTAACACCATTTGTCCTAAACAAGCTGATTTCAAAAATTGAAATTGGTTTTTTAGAAACAGTTGACGGTGGAAAACAGCAAGTGGTTAGCGTGAAATGGAAGTTTGTTTAATGTGCTTTTGAAGTTATTAAGTTTTTGGTGGTGATATTCCAACAGGAATAATAACAGTTTTTCCTAATTTTTCTAATATTTGTAATAAGGTAGTTAAGTTCTCATGATAACTCTCAAAACGTCTATTACTTAACCACGGAAAACAAAATATTTCTTTTTTATAGGAGAATCCTATAGCCGCCATAGCTTTAAAAATTTCATTCCCAACACCTTTGATGGGACGCTCAAAACGTTCACTATCTATATAAAACAAATTCTTAATATCATCATATGAACAGTTTAATTTGCTATGGTCTAAGCCTTGCATTATATGTTCTTTTACGGAATTGGTAGTAGAAAACAAAGGATCTAATTTATCCATATAGCAAGAAAACTCTGATAATTCATTTAAAGAAATCCAATTATTGTTTACAGCAATTTGGGGTTGCTCAAACAGAACAAAATCTTCTGGTCGATGTTTATACATAGACAGCAAGTAGCTTATAGCCCAATTACCAGAGTCGATTTCGCCAATCAACTTGTTTATACCTGGTGAAAAAGTATAACACGAATAATTGGATAAACTATCCTGAGCAGAATAAAAACTTGACTTGCAGTAAACATATCCTTCGTTTTTTATACTAATATTGCTAATTTTCATTTTTTCACCCCACAATTTGAACATCCCAAACAACTATTGGTCCGGGCACAGTACTAACTACCGGACCATACATTTGAACCTTAGGATCCGTTATGCCTGTATCCATAACAAATGATGCGCTAGTTTTAAAGGAAATAGTAACACCCATGTGAGCTCCCGAATTTTCAATAGCGTATTTGCTGGGATTTGTCTTCCAAGCATACACATAACCACTTTCCCATTTGCTTCCAGTCATGACACCAGTAGCCATAATTGCTGCTGCATTATCTGGGGTAGTAACATGGTAATAAGTTGTGCCATTACTCGGCGGTGGAGCAGGAATCACTTCATCTTTTTCTTCAACTTTTGGTATGGATATAGTGGGTGTTGGTGCTGTTATAGTAGTATATGTAGCAATTCCAGCACAAACTACCAAACCACCAAGCAACAGTATGCCGGATGCAATATCGGCTGGCCCAAGAACAGGAGTATCTACCTGTGACACTCCTGCTGCTACTGCAAAGTAACCACTAGCCTGCTGAAGCGTTTGAGTAAATGTATTCCATAGTTCTTTCCAAAATGTTCCTGTAGGATCTGCACGATTAACCGGATTGTTTCCACAATAGGCAAACATATTGTTGCCAAGCACACCTTGCCCTGTGGATACATATCCGTCAGCATTAATGAACCTACATACCACAGGATCATAGTAGCGTGACCTTAGATAGTAGAATCCCGTTTCATTGTCATAGTAATATCCACGGTATCTTAGTGGGTTTTTCTGGCCGATGGTGTCAGCCATTGTGCCGGTAATAGACAGTATTTCACCCCACGGGTTATATGTATATTCTACCACCTGTGTCCCGGAGCTGTCAAGGATGCCTATAACGTCACCTTGTAGGTTAAATACGTAATAATAGTATTCTTCGGTGGCACCGTTTTTAAGTAGGAAACCGTAGGCCACACCGTTTTCGTCGTGCAAGAAAACAATGTACTCGCTACCGGTTTTTTGGGCTTGTAGAGTGCCGTTTAGCCAGTAATAGTCGGTAGTTACGCCGGTTACGTATTTAGAATTTCTAAGCCCGTCAGCATTGTAGGTGTAGGAAATATGGTCGTAGTCCTTCATTATCAAAGAAAGTCTTCGGCCATCCCACCAATCTAGGGTCATCTCGTCACGCCAGGTAATGGGGTTTCCTATTTCGTCATAAACAAACGTTTCACCGTTATAACCGGTTAATAAATCTTTCCACTCTGCATCACCATAGGTGTAGGATTTAACTGTTGTACCGTTTTTAGTAACGCTTGTAATATTCCCGCCGTTATCGTAGTTATATACCCAAACGTCACTACCTTTCGCGGACATTCTGAGCACGCTATTCATATCATAGTCATAGCCCTCTATGTACTCACCATTTTTAAAAACGCATATAATATTGCCTAGGTCATCATACTGATAGGTTAAGGTATCATTACCGTTCTTAACCGTTTCAACAAGGGTTGTGGTTTTGTCTGCAGTTGCACCCTGTAAATAGCCATACTCGGTTACAAAGGGTGTAGTAGTGTTTAGTGTTTTTGTCCTTAGGCGGTTTAAGCTATCGTAACCGTAACCAATACTTTGTGTTCCATTATGCTTTACCGAGGTTATAATATCAGGGTCCATATTATTCTCGCCATAGACAAAGTCGGTAGACTTTCCTATCCCCTCAACATTTACGTCGTAACCTGCAACGCGGTTTTTGGAATCGTCATAACGTATACCAAGCTCGGCTTTTGTGAGACTATTTGCAGTAGATATAGTCTTTTCGCCGGTAATACGGCCTAGAATATCATAATTATATTTAGTTTTTTTGTTTAAATCTAGGTCAATTACCTCAAGCAGTCTTGAATAGCCGTCGTAAACATATTTGGCCTTAAGTGCACCCCTTATACTAAAACTTGTTTTGCGGTTAAGGTTGTCGTACCCGTAGCTGTATACCGTTCCGTTGCCGTAGGCGGTAGATGCCACGGTGCCGTTGCTGTTATAGTTATTATCGCTTAAGGTCCTTTCCCCTATTCTTATGCTATCTGTTCTGCCGAAGCTATCATAAGAAAAAATGTAATTTGTGCCCGACGGAGAGGTTATACCGCTTAGGCGTCTTGCGAAACCATAAGAATAGTTTACACTAGACGAAAGCTCAGTGACCTTTGTTACCTGCCCGCTTTCATTATATGTATAGTTTGTTGGGTTTTCTCTAGGGCCAACAACACTTTTTAAATACCCCATACTCTCGTTATAGGTATACCTTGTTGTG
>JAZQSV010000063.1:0-1569 GCA_045630265.1 Acutalibacteraceae bacterium | reverse complement strand
TGCGAGCGCTAGAGTATAATACCACACCATACCCCTTTTGTCAACACTTTTTTTAATTTTTTTAAAATTATTTTTCTATTTGTAAAAAAGTGCTTTCAAAAGTAAAAAAACGGCAAATCTTTTAGTCATTTTGTCGGTTTAGTATACTTTCAGCAATCTTTAGGCCGTCAACCGCCGCCGACATAATTCCACCGGCATAACCTGCGCCCTCGCCCGCAGGATACAAGCCTTCAAGGCTTACACTTTGATAATCAATACCACGCAAAATTCTGACAGGTGACGAGCTTCTGGTTTCGGGTGCGGTTAACACCGCCGCCTTATCAGCAAAGCCCTTGATCTTTTTATCAAATTCTAAAATTCCTTGCTTCAAGCTATCCACCACAAAGTTTGGATAAATTTCCGAAAGGTCGCAAAACGTGTAATCAGGTTTTACCGTAGGCTTAACCTTAGTGATTTCAAACTCTTCACCAAACACAAGCTGACCAACAGTGGTAATCGGCACGCTGCCGCCTGCGATATCATATGCCTTTTGTTCAATTTTGCGTTGAAATTCACAACCTGCTAAAACGTCGTCGCCATCAAAATCATCAGGGTTTACACCAACCAGAACTGCGCTATTTGCATTAATGCCGTCACGGGCAGAATAGCTCATACCATTAACCGCTATACCACCCTGTTCGCTTGAAGAATTAATAACCTCTCCGCCGGGGCACATACAAAATGTATATACTCCCCTGCCGTTTTCCAAATGAACCGCTAATTTATAATCTGCTGCCGAAAGATTTGGATGGTTATAAAATTTGCCGTAGAGCGACTTATTTATATCTTCCTGCAAATGCTCAATTCTCACACCAACCGAGAAAGGCTTGCGTTCCATTTTAATTCCGCTTTCCTTTAAAAAGGCAAAAACATCTCTCGCTGAGTGACCTGTCGCCAAAATAACCTTATCGCACGGAATTTCTTTACCGTTAGCAGTAACGGAAGTTACCTTATTATTATAAGTGTTGATTTTCCCGAGCTTGGTTTCAAAAAGCACCATACCGCCTAGTGAAATAATCTCCTTACGGATATTCTTAACAACATCAAGCAAAACGTCGGTGCCGATATGCGGTTTGGCATCAGTTAGTATTTTAGGATTGGCGCCATGCAAAACAAATTCCTTTAAAACGGCTTTGCAACGTGAGTCTTTTATACCTGAGTTGAGCTTGCCATCCGAAAAAGTACCTGCACCACCCTCGCCGAACTGAACGTTAGACTCGGGGTTGAGTTTCCCACCCGCCAAAAATTCATCAACATCGCGTTTTCGAGAATCGGCATCCTTACCGCGTTCAATAACAATAGGTTTAAGTCCTGCGCGAGCGAGCGCCAAAGCACAAAACATACCACAAGGGCCAAATCCAACCACCACGGGAGGATTTTTGGGTATATTTTCAGCCTTTTCCCAAACGTATTCCTTATTTATATATAAGGTGGCATTTTTAAGCTTTTTAAGAAGCGCTTGTTCATTTTTACTTTCCACCAAAACAGAACAACAAAAATGAACGTTATCCTTTCGGCGCGCATCTACCG
>JAZQSV010000062.1:0-1749 GCA_045630265.1 Acutalibacteraceae bacterium | reverse complement strand
AAAAACAATCAAAATAAAAACGACCAAAACAAGCAAAACAAAAATCGTAACGACCAAAACCGTAACGACCAGAACCGCAAGGATCAAAACCGCAACGACCAAAATAAAAAACATGAAAATAATAGATAAGTTGCCATATATAGTTTAAAGGAGAGTGTAAACCACTCTCCTTTTTCATATACCACACTAAATTCTAGGACAAAAAGGCTCTCCCTTTGGGAGAGCTCCCGCCTTGGCGGGTGAGAGGGCATTTTATATCTTATTCCCAAGCCTTTCTTTGATTGTTTTATCAATCACAAGACAAACACCCTCAAAATTTTCGTTTACATCCTTATTAGAAAATCGCAAAACACACAAACCGTATTTTTCTAAAATTTCAGTTCTGGCATTATCATACTCTCGTCCCTTTGGCATATAATGCTGTGTACCGTCAACTTCTATCACAAGTCGAGCCTTATGGCAATAAAAATCTGCTATAAAATTATCTATGATTCGTTGTTTATATATTTTTACAGGATAATAACGCAAAAAATCATACCATAAGTGATTTTCTTGACGTGTCATATTACGGCGTAGTATCCTTGCAATTTTTAGCAAATTATCATTTTTCTTAATTTTCGAGTGTTCCATTTTCACCCTCTCCGTCACGGCTAAGCCGTGCCACCTCTCCCACGGGGCGAGGCTTTTTTAAAATCAACTTAAAATAAATAATATATCATTCCGCTAATTCTTCCCATTCTGCAAAGGCGGTTTCTAGTTCGGCTTGTAAGGCTTCGAGCCTTTCGCCTATTTCGGCTAGCTTTACATAATCCGAAAGGTTTGCTTCACTTGTTTGTTCGGCTTCCAAATTGCCGATTTCTTCTTCTAATTTAGCAATCCTTTCTTCCGCCTTTTTAAGCGCCTTCTCCTTACGTGCCTTTTCCTTTAGGGGTGTTGTAAAGGTTTTCTTTTCTTTGGGCTTATTCTCCGCCACAGGCTCTGCCGTGGGCGTTTTCGCCTTGGATAAATATTCACTGTAGCCAAACCTATAATAATCGGTAGTGCCCTTTTTTAAGTCTAAAAGCGAGGTAGAAATTTCTTTTATAAAATAACGGTCGTGCGATACGAAAATAACCGTACCGCTAAAAGCTTTCAGTATTTCCTCAAGCGTCTCTTTACCGACAATATCAAGGTGGTTTGTCGGCTCGTCCAAAATCAAGAAATTAGGTCTCTTTTGGAATATTTTACATAATGCCAATCGCACCCTCTCGCCACCCGATAGCATATCAACGGTTTTAAAAACGTCTTCGCCGCTGAAAAGGAATGCGCCCAAAGCGGAGCGTGCTTCAAAATCGTTAAGCGCAGGGAAAGCCGACATAAAATCTTCTAAAATAGTGTCAGCCGAAGAATAAAGCGCCATTTGCTGATCGAAATAGCCAATACTTACACGCGGACCGAATTTATACTCTCCCGAAAGCGCCCTTACACTGCCCATAAGGGTTTTAATAAAGGTCGATTTGCCAAGCCCGTTACCGCCTATTATACCAATTTTGTCGCCACGCTTAACTTCGAGGTTAACGGTTGAAAGCAAGGTGTCATAACCCACACCCAATTCTTTAACCGAAAGCACATCCTTAACGCCGATATCGTAAGGCTCAAAATCCGCGTGGAAGCTCTTTAAATCCGCCTTTTCGGGATTTTCGATTAAATCCATACGGTCAATTTGCTTTAACTTGCTTTGCACCATAGCAGCCTTGGTAGCCTTGTACC
>JAZQSV010000061.1:0-11250 GCA_045630265.1 Acutalibacteraceae bacterium | reverse complement strand
GGTGACCCCGAAACCCAGGTTGTTTTGCCACTACTTGAAAGTGATTTACTAACCGTTATGATGGCCACAACAAACGGCACCTTAAAGGATACTGAGGTAAGGTTTAGTGATAAAAATGCGGCCTGCGTAATTATGGCATCTAAGGGATACCCCAAATCCTACGAAAAGGGCTTTGAGATAAATATTCCTTCGGAGATCCAAGATAAGGTTTACGTTGCGGGTGCAAAGCTGTCGAATGGTAAGCTTCTTACAAATGGCGGCAGAGTGCTTGGTGCTACTGCGGTGGCCGATACCCTGGAAAAAGCAATTAGCGATGCTTACGAAATGGTAGAAAAAATAAGTTTTGATAATGCGTACTATAGAAAAGACATAGGTGCAAAAGCACTTAAGGCGGTAAAATAAGGAGAATTTTAATGGTATATAGAGTTTACGTTGAAAAGAAAAAGGAACTTGCTCACGAGGCAAGTTCACTTTTAAATGAACTTAAAAACCTTGTTGGTATTTCGGCGCTAAAGGGTCTTCGTATTATCAACCGTTATGACGTTGAAAATATAGAAAAAGAGCTTTTTGAAAAGGCCGAAAAAACCATCTTTTCAGAACCACAGCTTGATATAACTTCAAACGAAATGGATTTTGAGGGCCTGACTGTTTTCGCGGTTGAACCACTTCCCGGTCAGTTCGACCAAAGGGCCGATTCGGCGGCACAGTGTATTCAGCTTCAAAGCCAGGGGGAGCGTCCTATTGTACGTTCTGCAAAGGTTTATATTTTAGATGGCAACCTTTCTATAGAGGATATAGAGAGCATTAAGAAGTATGTGATAAACGCAGTTGAAAGCAGAGAAGCATCCTTAGAAAAACCTGAAACCCTCGTTAGCGAATATGCAGTTCCTGAAAGGGTTGCAACTGTAGACGGTTTTATTGCTCTTGATCAAAAGGGGTTGGAAGAATTACTTTCCACACTTGGTCTTGCAATGGATTTGGATGACCTAACATTTTTGCAAAATTACTTTAAGTTAGAGGAAAAACGCGACCCCACTATTACTGAAATCCGCGTTGTAGATACATACTGGTCCGACCACTGCCGCCATACCACATTCTCTACCCATATTGATGAGGTTAAGATTTTTGATGAAGCAGTACAAAAGGCATATGATAGATATATAGCGGCAAGAGAAGAGGTTTACGGTAAGGAAAAAGCTGCAAAACGCCCCCAGACCCTTATGGATATAGCCACCATTGCCGTTAAGGTGCTAAAGAAAAGGGGAGAGCTCCCTGAGCTTGACGAAAGCGAAGAGATTAACGCTTGTTCTATTCACGTTACCGCCGAAATTGACGGTGAGGAACAGGACTGGCTACTTATGTTTAAAAATGAAACACATAACCATCCAACAGAAATTGAACCCTTTGGTGGAGCTGCTACATGTATAGGCGGCTGTATCCGCGACCCCCTTTCGGGGCGTGCTTACGTTCATCAGGCAATGCGTGTTACCGGTGCGGCAGACCCCAGAAAGGCCATTGCAGATACTCTTCCCGGTAAGCTTCCACAAAGAAAGCTTTGTCAGACTGCTGCCGCAGGCTATTCTTCCTATGGTAACCAAATTGGTCTCGCTACAGGTCACGTTGCCGAGATTTATCATGATGGTTTTGTTGCAAAGCGTTTAGAGTGCGGAGCGGTTGTTGCCGCTGCACCCGCATATAACGTGCGCCGTGAAAGACCCGCTGCAGGAGATAAGGTTATTTTGCTTGGCGGTAGAACAGGTCGTGACGGTATTGGCGGTGCTACCGGTTCTTCAAAAACCCATAATATGAAATCTCTCACCACAATGGCTTCCGAGGTGCAAAAGGGTAATGCACCGGAGGAGAGAAAAATTCAGCGACTTTTCAGAAATCCCGAGGTTACAAGACTCATTAAGCGTTGTAACGACTTTGGTGCAGGCGGTGTTTCGGTTGCTATTGGTGAGCTTGCAGACGGACTTGAGATAAATCTTGATGCTGTTAGAAAGAAGTATGACGGACTTGACGGAACAGAACTCGCTATTTCCGAATCGCAGGAGAGAATGGCGGTTGTTGTAGAGGCAAAAGATGCCGAGAAATTTATGGCCTTTGCTTCGGAAGAAAATTTAGAGGCATACTTGGTTGCCACCGTAACCGAAAGTCCCCGAATGGTTATGAGCTGGAAGGGTCAGGTTGTGGCGAACTTAAGTAGAGAGTTTCTAAATACCAACGGTGCCGATAAACATACAAGCGTTTTGGTTAACAAAAAGGATTTAAGCACATTTAGTAAGGCCCTTTATCCCGACCTTAGAACAATGGCTTCTTCCCTTAAAACTGCAAGCAGAAGAGGACTTGTTGAGCGTTTTGACGGTTCTATCGGCGCAGGTTCGGTGCTTATGCCCTTTGGTGGTAAAACCCAAAAAACACCCGCACAGTCTATGGCGGCTCTTTTACCAACATTACCCACAGAAAAAACAACAACTGCAAGTGTTATGGCGTGGGGTATGGACCCCGACACAATGAGCGTAGACCCCTATACGGGGGCTCGTGCGGCGGTTTATAGCTCGGTTACTAAAATTGTTGCTTCCGGTGCAGATTATAAGGATGCATATCTAACCTTGCAAGAATTCTTTGAGCGCCTACGTACCGACGCTACCCGTTGGGGCAAGCCCTTTGCGGCTCTTCTCGGCGCTATGGATGCACAGTTAGAACTTGGTATGGCAGCTATCGGCGGCAAGGACTCTATGTCGGGTTCCTTTGAAGATATTGACGTACCGCCTACCCTTATTTCCTTTGCCATTGCACCCATTAAGGCAGAAAAGGTTATTTCTCCCGAATTTAAAGAGGCAGGACATCCTGTTTACCTTTTTGCCCCTGTTGACACCTCGGCCAAGGCAACAATGGACAGCTGGGAAAGGTTTAACAACCTTTGTAAAGATGGTGCAGTTAAAGCCGCTTGGGCCGTTGAAAACGGCATTGGCGAAGCAGTAATGAAAATGTCTTTCGGCAACGAAATCGGCTTTAAGTCCTGCATAGATACCGAAAACTGGCATAATACTATGATGTATGACTTTATTGTTGCCGAGCTTGACAGGGAAATAGACCTTGAGGGCGCCATGAAAATTGGTGAAACGGTAGAGGAGCCAACCATTACACTTGGCAGTGATACTGTTACAATAAAAGAGCTTATGTCGCTAAATGATGCAGTTTTGGAGGATGTTTATCCCGCAAAGACCAAGGAAACAGAGAAAACTGTTCCCACCTTTGAGTATAAAAATGGTATAGATATAGCTCCTGCTATTAAGGTAGCGCGTCCCACCGTTTTAATTCCGGTTTTCCCCGGCACAAACTGTGAGTACGATTCTGCTAAAGCAGTAGAGGATGCAGGCGCAAAGGCAGAGATAGTTGTTATTAAAAATCTCACAGCTGATGACGTTTCCCGTTCTATTGAGGTTGTAACCGAAAAGATTGCAACGTCGCAAATTATCTTCATCCCCGGCGGTTTCTCAGGCGGTGACGAGCCCGATGGCTCTGCAAAGTTCATTACCGCATTCTTTAGAAACCCATCTATTAAAGAGCAGGTGTCTAAACTATTAGATGAGCGTGACGGTTTAATGTGCGGTATTTGTAACGGCTTCCAGGCACTTATAAAGCTCGGCCTTGTTCCTTTTGGTAAGATTATTGATACCGACGAAAACTGCCCCACGCTTACCTATAATACCATTGGTCGCCACCAGTCTAAAATTGTTCGCACAAGGGTTTGTACCAATAAATCTCCTTGGCTTCAGATGACAAATGTCGGCGATATTTACACAGTGCCGATTTCCCACGGCGAGGGTCGTTTCTTAGCTAGTGAGGAACTTATAAAGAGCTTAGCCGAAAACGGACAAATTGCAACTCAGTATGTTGATTTAAACGGCAATCCCACAATGGATAGCGAATTTAATCCCAACGGTTCTATTTGTGCTATTGAGGGTATTATTTCACCCGATGGTAGAGTGATTGGTAAAATGGGTCATAGCGAAAGAATTGGAAAAGGTCTTTACAAAAACGTTCCGGGCGAGTATGATATAAATATGTTCCGCTCTGCTGTAAAATATTTTAAATAATTTGGGAGGAAATAAAAATGTCTTATAAAACGGATATTGAAATTGCGCAGGAATGTGTAATGAAACCAATTACCGAAATTGCTAAAATAGCAAACGTTCCCGAAGAATATATAGAACAGTACGGAAAATATAAGGCAAAAATTGACCCCGCGCTTTTAAAAGATACCGACCGCAAAAACGGTAAGCTTGTTTTAGTTACCGCTATTACTCCAACCCCCGCTGGAGAGGGCAAAACTACCACTACAATAGGCCTTGCCGACGGACTTAAAAGAATTGGTAAAAACGTTACCGTTGCCCTTCGTGAGCCATCTCTAGGACCCGTTTTCGGTGTTAAGGGTGGTGCCGCAGGCGGCGGATATGCTCAGGTTGTACCAATGGAGGATATTAACCTGCATTTTACCGGCGACTTTCATGCTATTGGCGCCGCAAATAACCTTTTAGCCGCAATGCTTGATAACCATATTCAGCAAGGCAACCAACTTGGTATTGACGTTCGCAAAATCACCTGGAAACGCTGCGTGGATATGAATGATAGACAGCTTCGCTTTATTGTTGACGGTATGGGTGGAAAGCCAAACGGCGTTCCCAGAGAGGATGGCTTTGATATTACCGTTGCCTCTGAAATTATGGCGGTGCTTTGCCTTTCTAATTCTATTACCGATTTAAAGGAGCGCCTTTCTAAAATTATTGTTGGTTATACCTATGATGATAGGCCGGTTACCTGTGGTGAGCTTAAGGCCGCAGGCGCAATGACGGCGCTACTTAAAGAAGCACTTAAACCAAACCTTGTACAAACCTTGGAGGGCACCCCCGCATTTGTACATGGCGGACCTTTTGCGAATATTGCTCATGGTTGCAACTCTGTTATGGCTACAAAGCTTGCCCTTAAAATGGGCGACTATGCCATTACCGAGGCGGGCTTTGGTGCCGACCTTGGCGCTGAAAAATTCCTTGATATTAAGTGCCGTATGGCCGGTCTTACTCCCGATGCGGTTGTAATTGTTGCTACAGTCAGGGCACTTAAAATGCACGGAGGCCTTGCTAAAACAGAACTTGCAAGTGAGGATTTAGAAGCATTGGAAAAAGGTATTCCAAACCTGCTGCGCCACGTTTCCAATATCAAAAACGTATATAAGCTCCCCGCAGTTGTTGCAGTTAACCGTTTCCCGACCGATACCGATAAGGAAATTAAGTTTATTATTGATAAGTGCCGAGAGCTAGGTGTTAATACCGTTCTTTCTACTGTTTGGGCAGAAGGCGGAAAGGGTGGCGAAGAACTTGCAAAAGAAGTTGTTCGTTTATGTGAGGAAGAAAAGGGTAACTTTACCTTCTCGTACGAAAGTGAGCAAAGCATTGAGGAAAAAATTGAAAGCGTTGTTAAGAAGGTTTATGGCGGTAAGGGTGTAACCTTTATGCCAAGCGCTAAAAAGGAAATAGAAAAACTAAAAGAGCTTGGCTTTAATAATTGTCCTGTTTGTATTGCAAAAACACAGTACAGTTTTTCGGATGACCCTACAAAACTTGGCTCACCAAAGGACTTTACCGTTACCGTTAAAAAGGTTAAGGTTTCTGCCGGTGCCGGCTTTATAGTTGTCCTTACGGGTGATATTTTAACAATGCCGGGACTACCTAAAGTTCCTGCGGCGGAAAAAATTGACGTGGACGAAAACGGAAAGATAACGGGACTTTTCTAAAAAAATAAAAGCGCCGAAGTTAATTTCGGCGCTTTTTTAATGTCAAATAAGGGAAAATAAAGTAATATACTTGACAATTTTGTCGAAATAAGGTATAATTCGGTTGCTTTGTTGTTAAATTAAAATATAAAATGGGGGAAGAGCTAATGAAATCAACAGGAATGGTAAGACCGGTTGATAATCTCGGCCGTGTTGTTATCCCGCGTGAAATCAGAAAACAGTTTGACGTTGAAAATGGTATCGATAGTTTCGAAATTTTTGTTGACGAAGACAGGATTGTTTTGAAAAAATATCAACCAAGCTGCATTTTCTGCGGAGAAACCAATGAAGTTATTACATTTAACGACCATGTGGTTTGCAAAGCCTGTGCAGAAAAATTGGCAGAAATTGCAAAGTAAAAACGACACTCAGCAAAAGACTCTCAAAAAAAGAGACCTTAGAAAAATCTAAGGTCTCTTTTTTTGGTTTTTTTATTTTATATTTTCGTCTATTAGTGCTACCGCTTTTTCTACAAATAAAAGGCAGGGGCGGCTTTTGTATAGTTCTTCGCTGTAGGTCGCGGAGAAGGCGTATTTTTTCTCTCCCAAACCTTTTAGCAGGTCGTTACACAAATAGGTACCAAAGCAGGCTTTAAAATCCTCACCTACTTTTTTAATAAGGGCATAATGATTATTCTTTTGCTCAGCGGTGGGTTCTTTGCCGTAGCCTTTTAAAAGTCCAAGCACCATAAATGCACCGGTCAGAGCGCCGCAAACCTCACCCAAATGCCCCATTCCTCCACCAAAGGAGGAAGATATTTTAAGGGCGACTTCGATGTCTAAATTTAATTTGTCGCAGTATGCGCCAATAACTGCTTGTGAGCAGTTGTGGCCGCAGGTGAAAAGTTCAGCGGCCTTATCGTACGGTGTCATAAAAATCTCCTTTTTATTTTAGTAAAAGGTTGCAACCTCTTCTTTTGGGGCAGAGGTTAAAACAATTTCCCTTTGGTATAAAACGGGGCCCTTTTTGCCGTAAAGCTTGTTATATTCCAGTTTTACCTCGGCGGTAATAATCGCCCAGTCGCGGTTTTTAATGTTACTAAAATTTTTGCCAAGCAGTAAAAATCCTGCAAAGGTAATATCCTCTACACAGCAGGTCATAACGTGCCTACCAATAACAAGTTCGTTTTCCTTTAGCTGCTTATTTTTTGCAATAACACATTTGAATTTTACGGTTTTGCCGTCGTAAAATACTAAATCCTCGGAAAGGTCGCGGTAAAAATAGGCGTAGTCCTTGTCGGCTATTTCTATAACCTCGGCCTCTTTGTCAAAGGGTAGGGGGTCTTCTATATCGTCGTACTCAACGTGTCCGTCTGTAAATTCATAGGCAATGGCACAGCGTGTGTTAACACCTCTTACAAGCTTGTGGTAGGGTATTTTGTCCATAGTAATATTAAAACGGTTAAATACTACAAGCTCGGGGGCGTTCAGCTTGTCCACTACAAGGTTTCGCATATTATTATTGTAATTTAAAATGGTGTTTGCATCGGCAAACATAAATTCTTGCGCTATTATAAAGTTTTTGGGCATAGCGTTAAAAAGACTTTGAAGGTTCCACATACCGTTGTATTCTAAAATTATACGCTTTGCAGAGTGCTTTTTAACAAGTGAGGTTAAAAGCTCTTTTGTAAGGTCGTTTTCATTTTCTACAATTTCAATAAACACCTTGTCAGAGCAAAATTTTTCGGGGCAGTACGCCTCAAAACCTTCTTCGCAAACAAGTAGTAGAGTGCGCTCGCCTGTATCGAAGCGCTCGTCCTCCATAGTTTCTTGAATAAATTTCGTTTTGCCCGATTCTAAAAATCCCGTAAATAAATATACAGGTATATCCACTTTTATCACTCCTTATACGCCAAAAAGCTCAGTTAAAGCGGCTTCGTTTATTTCAGAACCAATTACGCAAATTCTGCCTGTAACGGCGGCAGCGCCTTTTCTTATATCAGTTTGGCCCGGAACGTAGTCAAAGTAAATAAATCCGCCCTCGCCCTTAACGTAGCCCTTGGCTCTTAAAATGTGGCCGTATTTCTTGGCGTCCTCAAGGGCATCCAAAATGGTGGCAATTTCATTTTCTGTAAAGGTTTTGGCGGTCTCACAGCCAAAGCTTGTAAACACTTCGTCTGCGTGATGGTGGTTGTGGCCACAAGAACATTCGCCGTTGTGGTGATGTTCGTGATGGTGTTCGTGATGATGTTCGTGGTGTCCGTGTCCGCAGCATTCTTCGTTATGATGGTGTTCTTCGTGTTCGTGGTGGTGTCCGCAGGAACATTCTTCATTGTGGTGATGATGGTGCTCGTGATGATGCCCGCAAACGGGGCAAAGCTCGTTTTTCTCCAAAATCTCTTTAAGTGAGTCAAGTGTTTCTTTGCCTTCTATTGCCGCCAAAATTTCCTGCCCGTTTATATCGTTTAGCGGTGTGGTAATAACGGTGGCGGTAGAGTTTTTATCCTTTATGAGGGATAAAGATTCGTTGATTTTTTGTTCACTTGCAAGGTCGGTACGGGTAAAAACAATGGCGCCCGCATTTTCAATTTGGTTATTAAAAAACTCACCAAAGTTTTTCATGTATACCTTGCATTTTGCTACGTCAACGACTGCGGTAGCGCTGTTTAAAATAACGGTATCGGAAAGCACTCCGTTTATTGCGTTTATAACGTCGCTAAGCTTTCCAACGCCCGAGGGCTCTATTAAAATTCTGTCGGGATTAAACTCGTTTAGCACTTTTTTTAGCGCCTTTTCAAAGTCACCAACTAAACTGCAACAAATACAGCCCGAATTCATTTCGGTAATTTCAATTCCCGCTTCATTTAAAAAGCCGCCATCTATACCAATTTCTCCAAACTCGTTTTCAATAAGAACTAACTTTTCGCCACAGTATCCTTCGGCTATTAGTTTTTTTATAAGTGTGGTTTTTCCTGCGCCCAAAAAGCCCGAAAAAATATCAATTTTAGTCATACTATCCCTCTTTCAGATGTTTATTATTCCTCTTCGGTATAAAGGTTATAAAGCTCAAAGTAGTCGCCCTTTTTCGCAATAAGTTCCTTATGAGAACCCTCTTCTTTTATTCTGCCGTCTTCAATTAAATATATTTTGTCGGCATTTTTAATGGTGGTTAGTCGGTGCGCAATGGTAATTGTGGTGCGCCCCTTTGCAAGGCGGGAGAGGGAGGATTGCACAATTCTTTCACTCTCATTATCAAGTGCAGAGGTTGCCTCGTCCAAAATAAGTATTGGCGGATTTTTAAGGAAAACACGCGCAATAGAAATTCTCTGCTTTTGCCCACCTGAAAGTTTAACACCACGCTCACCAACGTAGGTGTCGTATCCGTTTGGTAAGGTTTTAATAAATTCATCAGCGCCCGCAAGCTTGGCGGCCTCTATAATATCTTCATCGGTAGCACCGGGCTTTCCGTAGGCAATATTTTCTTTCACGCTGCCCGAGAAAAGGTAAACGTCTTGTTGTACAATACCAATGTTGTTTCTAAGAGATTTAAGGGTAAGAGTGCGAATATCCTTACCGTCAATCATAATTGCGCCGCTGTTTATATCATAAAACCTTGGAATTAGTGCGGAAATAGTGGTTTTACCACCGCCCGAAGGTCCAACCAAAGCAATATTTTGCCCCGCTGAAACCATAAAGGAAAGGTCGTTTAGTACCACCTTATTTTCCTCACTGTATTTAAAGTTTACGTTTTTAAAACAAATATCGCCCGAAACGTTTTTAAGTTCAACGGCGTTTTCGGGGTCGGTGATTTTGGGATTTTCCTCCATAATTTCAACAAAGCGTTCAATACCGGTCATACCTCTTTGGAATTGCTCAGCAAATTCAACAATACGGTGAATTGAGGTGAGCAGGGTGCTAACAAAAAGTAGGTAAGCGACAAGGTCGGCGGCGGAAATTTTTCCGTTTTTCAGGAAAAAAGCACCCGCAACAACTACAATAATGTACATAAGTCCGTCAAAAAAGCGGGTGGAGGAGTGAAACTCTCCCATAAATTTATAAACCTTGGATTTTATTTTTAAGAAACCAACGTTGCCCTTTTCAAACTTTTCATTTTCAATGAGTTCGTTAGCAAAGGATTTTACAACTCTAATTCCCAAAAGGCTGTCCTCAACTTGGGAGTTAAGCTCGGCCACCTTTTTCCTGGACTGTCTAAAGCCCTCTCTCATTTTGCGGTTTCCAATGGCAAGAACAATGGCCATTGGCGGAATAACGGCGAAAATTATAAGGGTGAGCCAAACGTTCATAGAACAAAGAATAATAAAAGAGGCAACAATTTTTATTCCTGCAATGAAAAACTCTTCGGGGCAGTGGTGGGCAAATTCTGTAACGTCAAACAGGTCACTAGTAATTCGCGACATAAGGGTACCGATTTTGGTTTCATCGTAGTAGGAAAAAGAGAGCTTTTGTAAATGGCCAAACATATCGCGCCTTAAATCGGTTTCAATTTTGGTGCCCATTATGTGACCGTAGGAGGCCATAAAATAGTATGCGGCGGTGTCAATAATTCTGAGCACTATGTACAAAACACCGCATTTAATTATAAACTCCGTAGTAAGAGCGGCAATGTTTGTTGTGGCGGCATCGGTAATACTTCTTACAATAAGCGGTAGCACCAGCTCGCAAAGGGTGGTTAAAGCGGCGCAGAAAAGGTCAAGCGCCAACACCCCAAAATACTTTTTATAGTAGGGGAGAAAATATTTAATATTTACTAAGAAACCTTTAGATTTAGCCATATAAAAACCTCTTTTAAAGCATTTTATATATTGTAGCATATTTTGAAAATAAAATCTATACAAAAGCAAAAAACTTTACAAAATATCCTATTTTGTTAGGGTAAAAAATCTTGATTTTTTCTGCAAAAAAGGTGTTGACAAAGAAGAAGTGTGATGGTATAATACTAAATGTTGCAAATGTTATATGCGAGTGTGCTGGAATCGGCAGACAGGCACGTTTGAGGGGCGTGTGTCTTTGGCGTACGGGTTCAAGTCCCGTCACTCGCACCATGTTGAATGTTCATAACGGACTTGACCGTTATGAACATTCTTTTTTATTTTGAGCAAGTTTCGGGGTATTAGGGAACTCCCTAACAAGTGTGGATATCCATCCACGATGCTTGCAAGAATAACGATTTTGTGATAATATATAGGTGTTAACAATTGAATGTGTTTTTGAGGAGAGATAATATGTTCGCTAATGAATTTATATTGCTTTGCAAAGATTTTACCAAAAAACGAAACGATGTTTTAGACGAAACATTTGAAGAAACCAAAAAACTTTGCAAATATACAATAGAATGTAACTGTTATATTTTAGAATTTCGATATATCAAAAAGGAATCTGCTTTTTTCAAGCCGAGTTCTCTTTATTGTGTGATCCGCCTTAGAAAAAACAGTGTTGTATACTATCATTTGACCG
>JAZQSV010000060.1:0-49577 GCA_045630265.1 Acutalibacteraceae bacterium | reverse complement strand
AGATGTAGCTGCTACCTTGCTGGTGATACCATCTTTAAAGCGCAAGGTATCCATTTCCTCATATAAAATGGTAGTAGAATCCTCATAACCCCACTTCTGAACAGAGGTGTCATCAAGCTGACCGGGATATGCTGTATGATTAAAGTTATACATTCCCCAGTTTTCTGCCAAAGCATAGTTTTTGGGCTTAATATATTCCTCTACCTTAAAGTCAGAGAAGTAGAGTACTGCGTACTCATCGCCTTCTTGCCATGCATACATAACAGCAATAGCAAGATATGCGGTTTCCTCGGGTGCGGTGAAGGTAAAGGTCATATCCTCCCAAACGGGATTGCCGTCTTTGTCCTTACCGGTTGCCTCGGTAACGGGCTGCTGGTCGGCTAGCATAAAGCTCTTGCTTGTTATCTTACCGCCCGCCTCAATAGGTGCGTATTCTTTGTAAACGCCCGCATTGAATATGTAACCGGCACTACTTGCCTTATTTCCTGAAGGTACGTAGTACTTAAAGGAAAGTGTGTAGCTCTTGCCGGGGGTAAGGTTAGCTAGTGAAGTAGCTGCTACCTTGCTGGTGATACCATCTTTAAAACGCAAGGTGTCCTTATCCTTGTATTTAATGGTGGTAGAGTCCTCATAACCCCACTTTTGTGTAGAGGTGTCATCAAGCTGACCGGGATAGGACTTATGGTTATAGTTATACATACCCCAGTTTTCAGCTTTGGCATAATTCTTCTCTCCGTCTGCTTGTGTAAATATTAAACAAAAGCAGCTGGTTATTAAAACCGTTACGGACAAAAGTACCGCAAGCATTTTTTTCATATAAAAAGCCTCCATTCTTTTTTTATTTCTAGTTTACCTCATGATTTGAGCGAAAATTATACAATTTTGTAGTAGATTTATATCCTTTTTTGTCGTTTTTAGAGTTTTTTTGTTGAATATAAGGAAAATTTCAATTAATATTGTCTAAATTTTTCATTTATATGATTCAAAAGTGAACTTTTGCAAGAATATTAGCTTATTAAATAATATGTCAATGTCAGTTTATTTATTATAAATATATGCAAAAAAGTTCGGCCATGACACTTTCAAAAATGTCATAGCCGAACTAAAAACTTTAAAATATTAAACTGTAGAAATATATTACTTTTTAGTAGTATAAACAGTAACACTTTGTGGTTCTAAGGTGTCGTACCAACCAAAATTTACCTTTTCTGCAATACCGCTAACCTCAGGGATTATAGCATCACTGGTAGGATTTACGGTAGCCACACTATAGTTATGTCGGTAGAAGGTTTTGCCATAAAGCGATTTTTGGAAAGAAATTTCGGCATTAAGCTCGGTATCTTGGTAGTTAGTAACCACAAGTGTAATATCGCCGTCGTCACTCTCAATACAGGAATAATAAAATCCGGACTGATTTTCAAGCGGTGCGCCGTCGTTACACATTATAATTTTACCACTGCCCACATACTTTTGTACCATAGAGTATGCGTACCAGCCCGCTCTTGGAACAGAGCTTTCGTAAAGGTTTGGCATATAGCCAGAGCCAATTTGAACGCCCTTATCAAACTCGCCCCCGTGTTGCTCGTTGGGCCACTGTTGTTCTACCAGCATCCAAATAAATACGTTGGAAACTCCGCCCATATTCATAAGGCCGTTTGCCATAGCGCCAAAAGCAACGCCCGACATAGGATTATCGTAAATTAGACGTTTTTCTTCTTGAGTATAGCTTATATCTGTGGCAACGTTCCACTCATCAATCCAAAATTCCTTATTCTTTGCAAGGGCGCTACGCATTGCATTTCCAACCTTGCGGTCGGTTCTTGCGTAAAAGTCATCCTCATCGAAGCTTGCGCCCCTGTCGTAACCGTTATGGGTGCCTATTATATCAACCTCTTCGGTTAGGTTTTTAAGGGTATATTCTACCAAACGGGAATATTTGTCAGTATCATTTTCCTTAAAATCGCCGCCCCAGTTATCACAAGGGCCAACAATTTTATACTGGTCACGAAGCCCCATTTCTTTAAGTGCTTCGTGGGTGGCGGTAATGCCAATATCAAACACCCTGCAAACCTTTTCGTAATCGCGAACATTGCCCACCATATAGGCGTTATTACATTCGGTAAAGCCAAAGATGTACTTAAAGTTAGTAAGGCCCTCGGCTCTGAATTTTGCAACCGAATCCTTAACGAACTTTTTGTATCCTGCTACCGACTGCTTAGTGCGAATTGCTTCCGCTTCAGCTTCACTTTGACCGGCAACAGCCGTATAGCTTGAGCCCCAACCTGTACTTGTTATACCTGCAGGAAAATACCCGTCATCGAAGGCGAAATCAAAGGTTGGCTCGGTAAAGTTACCAAGATACCACGTAAAGGTAAAGGCCACGTCAATATCGCGGTTTTTAAGCTCCTTTGCAGTTTTAATAAACTGGTTTAAATAGGGGCTGTCATTCCAGTGCCACTTGCCGTCGGTACGGTTATAAACCATACCTGAAGAATAAGTGGTACGGACAATTTTTACACCCATATCCTTAATTCTGTCAAGCTCTAGTGTTGCTTGTTTATCGGTATACTGCGAGCCGTAAACGGGATGCTGCATATGGGTAAAAAGCATATAAATTCCGTTAAAACCAAGGAAATTTTGATTAAGATAGGGCTGGTCGTTATTTATAATAAGGGGCTGGTAGTAGGTGTTGCCCGCAAAGGCACTGCTATTTTGATGTGCATCCTCGTTAAGACCACCTTGGTCATCCTCCCAATTATTGGAAGAACTGTCATCCCAATTTTCAAAATCCTTATTATTAAGGTCGGTTTCTATGCTATTATTTGGGTTTTCACTATCTACACCGTTCTTTAAAAACCTTACTCCAAATGTAGTACCAAAAATAATTGCCACAGATAAAACTACACAAAGAGAGGTAAATGCCAGTATTTTAAACTTTTTATTCATTTTCATTCTCCCTTTCGTGTAATTTATTTAACCTGAAGCTTTTCAATAGTAGGTGCTACATAGGTGCCGTTGGGGTCACTTGTGTATCCGAGTGTACTTCCCACCCCATGGGCCGAGTACCTTCTAAAGAGCATAAGCTCACTTATTTTAAGGTTTGCGCTATTTTCCACTATTACGTAGATTTTTGTCTGTCTTCCCGTAAATAAATTAAAGGAATTTTTATTTACAGCGCCGCTAAAGGCGGTAACAGATGATGGTGCATCGCCAAAGGACAGCATAGGAGTAACTCCATCTGCAGAAAGTGTTATTTTGCCGCTTCCCGTCGCCTTAACAGTAAAGGTAAGCTCGGTACCTTTAGGTACAGCTATTTCATACACACCCGAGACGCCGTTTAAAAGATTTGAGTTTGCCTCACTCTCTGCTACAAGGTTATAAATATCCTCACAGTAGGAAAGGTCGGTTTCTGAGAGGACTGCAGTAGGCACTCTTTCCAAAATCACGTCATCAATCCACATTTCAGTAGTGGTATTACCCGCATTAAACCAGGAATAAACCACCGTTTGACCGGGCGCAGTTGTAAACTCTTGAGTGAATTTCTGCCAGCCGCCAATAGTTAAGGTTTCGTTGTGAAGACGTATAATTCCCTCGGTGGTTGCTTTGCTATTATAGTTATAATAGTATCCGAAATAGCTTGGCTTTGCACTTACGGTATATACCCAGAAGCTAAAGTTATATCTGGTATTCGGCTCCACAGGGAAGGCAAATACCCTTTCGCTTTTGTTGGCTACCGAATAGTCGTTAAGTGTAACCGCACTGTTCGAAGTTATGGCAGGAATATGAAGAGCATTAGTTGACACACCATCCCTTGCGGGTGCGCTTTCTACCTTAAGGTAAGAATTATCCAGCGATACGCAGTAATCGTCAAAATTAACTACGTATTTGCCCTGTTCAAGATTATGTCCCTTGAATATAGGCAAATCAGTTTCGGTCAGTGTTATATCATCAATCCACACACCGTTACTTGAAATTCCCAGTTCAAAAGCCACCGAAACCCTGTCCTGACCCTTTTCGGGAGATACGTAGGCTTCGTACGTAAGCCAGGTATCTCGCTTTGCATCATAAGCAAGGTTTGCTCCCTTAGAGCCCCTGTTGAATGCGTTATATGAGGTATAGAAAGAAAGCCATTCAGTGGCACTTCCTGAAGCAATTTTATACCTCAACGATAGTTTGTAAACCTTATCATCCCTTATTGCAAAGGTGAAATTATCATCATTGTCGGTAAGGATGGTAGCTCTATTAAACTCGGTATCGCTTACATAATTTCCGCTCTTGTAATAAAGCATTTTAGAGGTTTGTCCGGCATAATTGGTCGCAGACAATATTTCAAATCTTTCGGCCTTAGAGGTAATGTAATTTTTAGCAGTATCCTCAAAATCAACCACGCGGATTTCCTCAGGTTCTCCTAAATCCTTACTGTTTGCCTCGTAAAGTACAAAGTCGTCTATGTAAATCAGCCCGTATTCAGGGTCAGTGGTGGCAATACCACTTGCAGGGGCTATTCTGACACCAATTCCTAAATACAGTTCATCCTCACCGGCTGTAAAGGAGGTTACAAACTCCTCCCATACGGGAGCACCGACAGAGTCCTCGCCGGTTGGGGCAGTTATAAGCGTAGGGCTTGCCACAATATATTCGATGTCGCTTACGTCCACACCATTTGTGAGCCGTGCACCCTGCTTATATACACCAACCTTAAAAATATATCCTCCTGAACCCTTTGCGGTTTTTTGGTTTATGTAATATTTAAAGCTTACAAAATACTTCTTGCCCGCCTCTAAGCCGCGCAGGTTTGTAGCAACTGTAGAAAGATTTTCCTTATTTATTTTGACCGATTTCGCGCCGCCGTTATAGGTAACGGTGTTTTCCGAAACCAAACTTGCAACGCCACCACCGTTAATTATGGGGTTGGCGCCGTTTCTATAAGCATTCCAAGAGGATATCGCCTCATAATCCTTATCGGCCAAAACCTCTCTTATTTTAACGTCGGCAATATAAACATTACCGTAGTCCTCGCCCTCGCCTGCATATCTAAAGGAAAGGCCAAGATACTGTTCGCTCTCTGCGTCAAAGATAAGTGAAGCTGTTTTCCAAACGGGATTTAACTCAACGTCCTTACCGGTGGAAGCAGTAATATTGGCTTGTTCAGACAACATAAAGGAAGCATCGGTTACAAGTCCGCCCGCTGCAACAGGTGCGTCCTTTTTATATATTCCTGCCTTGAATATGTAATTGCCCACACCCCTTTTAATGGAATCGGGGATATAGTATTTAAAGCTAACTTTGTATTTTTTGCCAACCGTTAAATCTTCAAGCTTTGTAGCGGCAGTCGCTACGTTTGAGGAAATATCCATCCTAACAGAGGCCTTCCCCTCAAAAGTAACACTTTCATCGCTGTGGAACATCCAAGAATGTGCAGAGCTGCCGTCGATTTTTGCGGGATATGCAGCATTTCCGTTTTTATAAAGCCCAAAATCCTCCGCCTTATCGTAGGCCTTTGGCATTTCGGTTATACTGAAGGCAGTAAGATAAATATTGCCAAAATCCTCTGATTCTGCAGGATTTTGTTGATAGTCAGTAGAAACTACCAAATACTGCCCCTTTTGTGCTATGAATGTAAAGTTTACGTCTTTCCAAACTGCACTATTTGTAAAGGTGCCCGGCACACCCTCTTTCACCAAAGTAGGTGCAGTAAGTTCAAAAGAATTATCTGCAATCTCGCCCTTTGCCGATACAGAAGCATTTTCTTTATAAACACCAAGTTTTAAAATATATTCATTATTTGCGCTATGGGAAGCAGGTACAAAATATTTAAAAGAAAGTGTATATCTTTTACCCTCTTTTAATCCCTCAAGCTTTGTGGCGGCGGCTATATTGTTGGCACTTATTTTAAGCGCCCTGCTCACCGCAGAATTTGCCTTTATAACCTCTTTGAATGCAGCGGTGTCTTTAGAGGTGTTATCTATTTTTGAGGAGGTGGTGTCAGAACCCTTATAAACTCCCCAAGACTCAGGCAAATAATAATCCTTGGGTGCCAAAGCAATCTCCACGTTTGAAATATAAATGCTGTTAGTTCCGCTAAACAAGAAAGAAAGGGTAAGATACTGCTCTTCCTCTGCAGTAAAGATTATAGAACACTCTTCCCAGTTATAGTTTCCGTTTATGTCAGTACCTGTGGATGACATTACCGTAGTCGGCACCGATAAAGCATAGTCGGCCGAAACGGTATAGGCATTAGTAAGGGGGGCATCCTTTGCATAAACACCCGCTTTAAAAATATATCCCCCGCTACCCGCTTTTATATTTTCGGGGATATAATATTTAAACTTTAATTCATATTTTTCTCCGACTGTTAGCTCCAAAAGCTTTGTAGCAGAGGTGCCAATATTAGCATTTCCCGAAATAGCAAGTGATTTTTGTCCTTTGCAAAGGACTGCTTCACTCGCTGAATAGAGCCAGTTTTGTATGGACGTGCCATCGATTTTACTGGGATATGCAGTGTTCCCCGTTTTATAAGCGCCCCAAACTGCGGGGTTTAAGTAGCTATGTGCTTCGGCCTTTTTTTCTTCTACCTTAATATCGGCAAAATAGAGTGTTCCCCAACCGCCGCAAAGGAAGGAAATTCCAAGCATTTGTCCTACGTTTTCGTTTTGGGCCGTAAAGGTAAGAGAAAATTCATCCCAAATAGGTGGGCCGCCGGAGCTTGTACCCGTGGCAGAAACTACTGAGGATGGCCCCGAAATTGTATATGTAGAATCTACCGTATACGCATTTGTAAGAGGCGCATTCTTTTTGTATATACCTGCCTTAAAGATAAATCTTTGCGAGCCGGCAGTAAATCCGCTGGGAATATAATATTTAAACGAAAGTATGTACTCCTTACCTTCGGTTAGATTTGTCAGTTCCGTTGCGCCAACCGCAATATTTGCAGATCCGCTAACAGAAAGACTGTTCTGCTTATTATAGGTTACTGTACTATCCTCTGCAAACATCCAGCTTTGAAGAGAATTCCCGTTTAAGGTTGCAGGATAGGCAGAATTGCCCGTTTTATACAAGCCCCAGGAAGAGGGTAGGTTATAATTTTTATCCCCCTCGCTTGCAAGTGTGCCCAAGCCACACAAACAAGTAGTTATTAAGATCACTATACAAAGAAAAACCGAAAGCAACTTTTTCATATATAATCCCCTTACCGGAGCAGCAATATTTAGACTACCCCATACTATGCTTTTAGTGTACTATAATTCCAAGTATTAGTCAACCATAAACCCAAAAATTTATTTTATTTATAAAATAAAAGAAAATCAGCCACCAACCCCGTAAGGTTAGTGGCTAATTTAAATTTTGCCTTAAATTTTAATCTGCTACAGTTGTGTACACTGTTACACTATAGGGCTGTAAAGTGTCATACAGACCGTCTTTAACGTTTTGACCTACCGCAGTTGCCGCAGGAATAGTGGCATTTGTATTCCTCTTAGCGTTTGTCAAGGTATATTCATGACGGTAGAAGGTTTCGTTACTTAGCTGTTCTTTGAAAATAATTTCAATAGGCAAATTAACATTTTGATAGTTGGTAACTATAAAAGTAATTTCGCCGTCGTCGCGCTCAATGCAAGAATAGTAATAGCCCGACTGTGTTTCAATGTCTGCACCATCGCCGCATTTAATAAGCTTTCCACCGCTTATATACTTTTGAAGCATAGCATAGGAATACCACGCAGTTTTGGGCCTTGAGCTTTCAAATAGATTAGGCATATATCCTGCGCCTATTTGTATGCCGTCATCAAATTCGCCGCCGTCCTGTTCATTGGGCCACTGCTGTTCTACAAGCATCCAAATGAATACGTTAGAAACTCCACCCATATTCATAATGCCGTTTACCATTGCGCCGAAAGCAACACCGGCGTAGGGGCTATTATAAACGTCTCTTTTTTCGTCCTGTTTATAATTAATTCTGGTTGCTACGTTAAATTCATCAATCCAAAATTCCTTGCCGGCCGCATTCGCGCTTTGCATAGTGCCTCCAAGCACCCTGTTAGGTCTTGAATAGAAATCGTCCACAGTAAAGTTTGCTGCCCTGTCGTATCCGTTATGAGATCCGATAATATCAACCTCATCGCTTAAATTTTCAAGGGTGTATTTTACAAGTCTGGAGTATTTATTAGGGTCAAATTCATTAAAATCGCCACCCCAGTTATCGCAAGGTCCAACGGTTGTATATTCACTTCTTAAATTCATTTCTGTAAGAGCTTCATGAGTGGCGGTCATAGCAATGTCAAAGACCTCACAAATCTTATCGTAATCACGGGCACCATTTACCTTGTAAGCATTGTTACATTCGGTAAAACCAAAGATGTATTTGAAGTTAGTAAGCCCCTCTGCTCTGAATTTTGTTATAGAATTTTTAAGGAAATTTTTATATCCCGCTACGTTTTGCTGAATTCTGATTGCCTCGATTTCCGCCTCGGTCTGCCCTGCGGTGCCCTGATATGTAGAACCCCAGCCCGAACTTGTAATTCCCGCGGGGAAATATCCATCGGCAAAGGAATACTCAAAGGTTGTACCCGTAAAATTTGCCATACTCCAGGTAAGGGTAAATGCAACGTCAATATCCCTTTCCTTTAGTTCCTTACCCGTTTTGATGAAGGCGTTAAGATAGGGGCTGTCCTCCCAGTGCCAAGCTCCGTCGCTACGGTTGTAAACCATACCCGAAGAATAGGTTGTGCGAACAATTTTAATACCCATATCCCTTATTCTGTCAAGCTCTAAATCGGCCTGCTCGTCGGTATATTTGTGGCCGTAAATTGGGTGCGCCATATGGGTAAAAAGCATATAAACTCCGTTGAATCCAAGAAAATTTTCGTTCAGATAGGGTTCGTCGTTATTTACGGTAAGGGGAGTGTAATCCACCCCGCCCGACAGTCTCAGATTTTCGGTATAGGTTTCTTCCAGAGTTTTTGCGGACTCAGTTTCTCCTTCCCACTCGGTAAAGGCTGTATTTTGTAATACAGGTTCTACTTCGCTTTCATTAAATTTTTCCTTGCTTCTGACCGCCAAAACGGCTGACAAAGTAATGCCGAAGCAAAGTGCGGTGGTAATTCCTAAAATGGCGGTTTTTCGCCATATTTTCTTAGGAGTTTTCTCCATTTTAATTCTCCTTTCCAAGGCCTGTTTTTATAGGCCTTTTTTCCTTTGTTATTTTGTAACAAGAGTAGCGAGCACGGGTACGGTGTACTCTTGCTCGGGGTCAGTTTCATAACCCATGGCAGTATCGGAAAAATGAGCTGAACGGGAGGCAAAAAGCATCAGCTCGTCCAATTGAAGTCCGCCCGCATTATTTAAAATAATATAAACCTTACCCTGCTCTCCGCTTAGAAGGTGGAGGGCAGTTTCATTTTCTGCTCCCGCAAAGGAAATGGTGGAAGAAGGTGCCTCGCTGCTACCCAAAGGCATAGCGTTTTGGCCATCCAAAGAGAGTGCTATACTGCCATTTCCCTCACCCTTAACAGAGAAAGTGATAACTGTATTTTTGGGTACTTCTACCTCATAAACGCCGCTTACAGCATTTTGAAGATTTTGGTACTGCTCGTTTCCTACAAGATTATAAAAATCCTCACAGTAGAAAAGGTCTGTACTACTTACCGTGCCCTCATACATTTTTTCAAGTCTGATATCATCGAGCCAAAGTTCTTTAGTTATGGTACCTGCATCAAACCAGGTGTAAAGCTTTGTCTGATTTGGCAAAGTTTTAAATTCTACCGTATACTTTTGCCAGTTACCAACGCTGACTTCTTCCTTTGAATATGCGAAGAAATTGTTGGTTAAAAATGCTCCATCGTAGTTATTGTAGTAGAAGTTAAAGGTTGCCGGCTTACCACCTACCGAATACGCCCAGAAGCTCCAAATATAGTTGGTGTCGGGCTCTACGGGAATAGCAAAAACCTTTTCCTTTTTAGCGTCAATAGACATTTTATTAAGGGTAACGTTTTCAGGTGATGTTGCAGCCGATAGGTGGAGCGCTTTTGTAACCTCCCCATCCCTTGCGGGCGCATTTTCCACCTTCATAAAGATGCTGTCTAAGGGAGTGTCAAAATCGTCAAAATTGATTTCATAGCTTGACTGGTAAGGCTTGTGCCCCTCGAATACCGAGCGGTCAGTTTCCTCTAGTGTAATATCATCAATCCATACGCCTGCAGACTGATTTGACAGCTTAAAAGAAAGTGAAACCAAAGATTGTCCTTTACTTGGAGAATAGTAGGTTTCATAGGTTTGCCAGGTATCTTTGGCTACTAAATTAGCCAGATTATAATTTTCCGAAACGGAATATTCGCCGTTAAAGGATGTATAGAAGGAAAGCCAATTTAAAGCGTTATCGCCCGAGGCAATTTTGTACTTGTAGCTTATTTTATAAACCTTATCATCCCTTATAGGCAGGGTGAAATTCTTGTCGTTATCGGTAAGGGTTTTTACCATATTGAACCTTGTATCAGTAGGGTACGTGCCGTTCTTGTAATAAAGCATTTTAGAACTTTCACCGCTGTCATTCGCGGCACCTACAATTTCAAACCTTTCAAGGTTAGAATCAATATAGGTTTTGTTGTCCTCGAAGTCAATTACAAATTTTGAAGAGGTAGCACCCAAATCCTGCGCACCAATTTCATAAACCTCAAAATTATCTATATAAATAAGTGCGTAATTGGGGTCGCTGCCGCTAACGCCGCTTGCAGTAGTAACCCTGACTGCAATACCAAGGTACTGCTCTGCGTCAGCCGCGGTAAAGGTGGTTACAAAATCGGCCCAAATGGGATTACCTGCGCTATCCTTACCTGTAGCGGTCGTAACTGAAATGGGGTCGGCAACTACAAAGTTTTTATCACTTACGTCAACGCCGACTGTAAGCGGTGCATCCTTTTTGTAGACACCCGCTTTAAAAATATATCCGCCTGAACCCTTTGCGGTCTCTTCGGTGATATAATATTTAAAAGAAACTGCATATTTTTTGCCTGCAGTAAGGTTTGAAAGACTTGTTGCGACGGTTGCAAGATTTTCTTTGTTGATTCTAAGTGCCTTTGCGCCGCCATCAAATGTAACGGCAGTTTCACTTTGAATACTTTGGACGCCCGCACCGTTTATTGAGGTGTGGCTTCCGTTTCTATAGGTGCGCCAGGATGCAGGTATGTCGTAGTCCTTAGCGGTTAAAACCGGAGAGATTTTAACGTCTGCAATATAAATATTGCCGTAATCCTCACCACTTCCCATATATCTGATGGCAAGACCCAAATACTGCTCACTGTCGGCAGTAAAGGTAAGCTCGGCCTTGTTCCAAATGGGCTCATTCAGTGCATTTTTGCCGGTTGCTGCAGTAACGGTTAACGGTGTTCCTAACTGGTAAGAAGTATCTGTTACCACTCCGCCCGCCGCAATAGGAGCGTCTTTTTTATAAACACCTGCTTTAAAAATATATCCGCCGCCACCTACAGTGTGGGAAGCGGGAACGTAGTACCTGAAACTCAGCTTGTACTGTACGTTTGCGGTTAGGTTTTCCAGTTTTGTAGCCATAGTTGCAACGTTGGCGGAAGAACTAATGCGCACAGTATTTTTGTCCATATATTTTACAGTATCACTAGCATAGAACATCCAAGAGTGATCAGAAGTACCATCAATTTTGTTGGGATACGCTGTGCTTCCTGTTTTATAAAGCGCATAGTCGGTTGGCTTATCGTAGCTCTTTAAAACTTCATTTATTTCAAAATCGGCAAAATAAAGAGAACCGTAATTTTCTGTAAACTCAGGGTTTGCACCGTACCTTGAAGAAATAATAATATACTGTTCTGCAGTGGCGGTAAAGGTGAGCTCTGCAGTTTCCCATACCGCTTTGTAGTCGGCGTCAACACCTGTAGATTCGGTTACTGTTATAGGTGTTGCTAGTTCTGTGTTGCCTGTAACTAAACCATAATTATCTACTGTAGTTCCACTACCGTATACACCTGCCTTAAAAATATAGCCCGTACTTCCAGATTTATGGGAAAGCGGAATGTAATATTTAAAGGACAAGGTGTATTTTTTGCCCGCAGTAAGACCTGTAAGCTTAGTTGCAGCTGCGCCAAGGTTAGCAGAGCCATCAAAACGCACTGCTGTTTTTTCACCCGGTTTTACCAAAGTTTCCTCGTGGAACATCCAAGAATGTGCAGAGTTTCCGTTTACGGTACCACTATATGAGGACTGATTTTTATAAAGTCCCCAAACAGCAGGGTCATTATACTCCTTTTGCGGTAAATCTACCGAAATGTCTGCAATATAAATATTGCCGTAATCATCTCCACTGCCGCCATACCTGAAGGAAAGACCTAAATAGGTGTCCTCCGAGGGTGCGGTAAATGTAAGTGTTGCATCCTGCCAAACCGGACTGCCCGAAGAGTCGCTACCGGTTGCAGAAGTTACGTTTTGCGGTGTGCAAAGCATAAAGCTGGTATCTGAAATGGCACCACCCGTTACAATAGGTGCACCCGATTTATAGATACCTGCTTTAAATATGTAGCCGGCACTACCAGCGGTGTGTGAAGCGGGGACATAAAATTTAAAGGAGACTGCATATACTGTACCAGGAACTAACCCTTCGAGCTTGGTGGCGGCGGTAGCAAGGTTAGAAGAGCCGTCCATTCGAAGGGAATTTTCACCGCCGCACAGAACAGTATCGGACGTGTGGAACATCCAACTGTGCGGTGATGCGCCGTTTAGGGTAGAAGGATAAGCACTGTTTCCCGTCTTGTAAAGTCCCCATGAAGCGGGAAGGGTGTAATCCTTCGCACTGCTTTCACTAGCAAAGGTAGGAAAGGCAGTGAGGCAAGTTGCCAGTAAAACCGTTACCGACAAAAATGCCGCAAGAATTTTTTTCATACAAAAACCTCCAATCTTTTTTTGGTGATTTAAGTGTACTACCAAACAAATAAATAAAAAATCAAACTCTGTTGTCGCTTTGTGCATTTTTTTGTAAAAATAAAAACAGGCTATATTACCCTATCTTACTCCTTGACAACAAAGCACATTAGTGATAGAATACTTAAAAATAGAATATGTCTTCGGGGCGGGGTGTAATTCCCCACCGACGGTGAGCGGCTTTTTGCCGCGCAGTCCGTGAACCGTAAGAAATCACTTCTTATGGCCGATTTGGTGAGATTCCAAAACCGACGGTAAACGGCTTTTTGCCGCAAAGTCCGGATGAGAGAAGAGTTTAAGTTTTAAAATTTAAAGCCGCCCGATTTTTGTGGGCGGCTCTTTATATTTATTGAGGAGGTTTTTCCCTTGAGTAAAAGAAAAAACGTAACAAAATACATATCGGTTGTGGGTATTATGAGTGCGCTCGGCTTTGCACTTATGATGCTTGAATTCCCCCTGCCCTTTATAATTCCGGGCTTTATTAAGTTTGATTTTTCGGAGCTTCCTGCCCTTATAGCCGCCTTTGCCTACGGCCCCCTTTCGGGTATTTTAGTTTGCCTTATAAAAAATCTTTTACATATGCCCATGAGCTCCAGCGCATGCGTGGGCGAAATCTCTAACTTTTTGCTAGGCGCCATATTCGTTGGCGTTGCGGGAGCATTTTACCGAAAGAGGAAGACAAGGAAATCTGCACTACTTGGTTGCCTTATAGGTGCCACTACAATGGCTATAATTTCTGTTGCTACCAACTACTTTGTTGTTTACCCCTGCTTTGAGGTTGTATACGGTATGCCTATGGAGGCCATAGTTGGAGCTTATAAAGCCCTGCTTCCCGCTTCCGATACACTACTAAAATCACTTATAATTTTCAATTTGCCCTTTAACTTTATAAAAGGCATAGTAGATGCAATTATTTGCTTTTTGGTATATAAAAGGATTTCTCCCATTATTAAACTTAAAAATACTTGACATTTTTAAAAAGTGTGTTACAATATAAATCGTGAAATTTAATATTTCCTTATCAAGAGCGGCGGAGGGACAGGCCCTGTGATGCCCGGCAACCTGGTTTTCAAGGTGCTAAATCCTGCGGCTTACGGCCGAAAGATGAGGTGTTATAACCGCTCTTTCGCCGAGCGGTTTTTTTGTGCGAAAAATGTAAATACTTGCGGTTTTTCCGCTTCACTTTTTCTAGTTATGGAGGAATAAAAAATGGCTAAATGGTTATTCACATCTGAATCGGTTACCGAAGGTCATCCCGATAAAATAAGCGATAATATTTCCGATGCGGTGCTTGACGCTATTATAGAAAAGGACCCAAATGCCCGCGTGGCCTGCGAAACCTTTTGTACAACAGGTATGGTTACGGTTATGGGTGAAATTACCACAAACTGCAGTGTTGATATTGCAAAAATTGCAAGGCAGGTTGTATGCGATATTGGATATGACTCTCCCGAAAAGGGATTTGACGGTAATACCTGTGGTGTTATGGTGGCTCTCGATGAGCAGTCGAGCGATATTGCCATGGGCGTCGATAATTCCTTAGAGCGCAAAGACGGAGAAGCCGACGAGCTTAACCTTCACGGCGCGGGCGACCAGGGTATGATGTTTGGCTTTGCTTGTGATGAAACTCCCGAGCTTATGCCACTCCCCATCTCCCTTGCCCACCGCCTTGCAAAACGCCTTACCGCCGTTCGCAAATCGGGTGAGCTTTCCTACCTTCGCCCAGACGGTAAAACTCAGGTTACCGTTGAGTATGATGACGGAAGGCCTGTAAGGATTGATACTGTTGTGGTTTCATCTCAGCATAGCGACAAGGTTTCGACCGAAAAGCTAAGAAAAGATATAAAGAAAAAGGTTATCGATGCCGAGCTTAAGGGCGAAATGATTGATAAAAACACAAAAATCTTTATTAACCCCACGGGACGCTTTGTAATTGGCGGACCTCAAGGGGATACCGGCCTTACCGGCAGAAAGATTATTGTTGATACATACGGTGGCTACGCTAAGCACGGCGGCGGCGCATTCTCGGGCAAAGACCCCACAAAGGTTGACCGTTCAGCTGCTTATGCCGCAAGGTACGTTGCCAAAAATATTGTTGCCGCAGGCATTGCAAAACGTGCCGAGGTACAACTTGCCTACGCTATTGGTGTGGCAAACCCAGTGTCTGTTATGGTTGACACAAACGGCACCGGCATAAAAGATGATGAAGCTATTGCAAAGGCGGTTAACAAGGTATTTGATCTTCGTCCCCTTGCAATAATTCGTGATTTGGACCTTAGAAAGCCAATTTATCGAAATCTTGCCGCTTACGGACACGTTGGCAGAACCGATCTTAACGTTGCTTGGGAAAGGACCGACCGCACCGAAGCACTAAAAAAAGCTTTAGAAGAGCTTTAGGGTATGTTATTCTACCCTAATCACAAAAAACGACTTAATGAATTGCCTCATTAAGTCGTTTTCTTTTTTGTATTTTTAATTTTAAAATTCGTGGGGCTCCATTACTTCTGCCAAACCGCCCTCAGAGGTTTCTCGGTACTGATGCTTTAAGTCCATTCCCGTTTTCTTCATTGCAATTATTACTTTATCGAGTGATATTTTTCTTGTATCACTTAAAAATCCCGCAAGTGAAACTGCATTTATTGCCCTCATTGCGGCAACGGCATTTCTCTCAATGCAGGGTATTTGCACAAGCCCGCAAACGGGGTCGCAGGTAAGACCCAAATGGTGCTCAATAGCAATTTCGGCGGCATATTCTATTTTAGAAATACCAAGAGAAAATAGCTCGCAAAGGGTGGCCGCCGCCATAGCACAAGCAGTCCCAACCTCGGCCTGGCAACCACATTCTGCCCCCGAAATAGAGGCATTTGTTTTAACAAGGTTACCTATTAGACCTCCCGTTTTAAGGGCATTTATTACTCCCTCATCACTAAGACCGTAACGGTTGGCCTCATAGTATAAAACTGCGGGCAAAACACCGGCGGCGCCGCAGGTGGGAGCGGTTACAATTTTACCGTAAGAGGCATTTTGCTCACTAACCGCAAAGGCATAGGCGCAAACCTCCCTATTTTCCTTTGCCGAGGGACTTTCTTCACAGTTGTCCATACCAATAAGCTGCTTTGCCTTTTTGTGAACCTTAAGTCCCCCCGGTAAAATACCCTCGTCCTGTAGACCCGCAGAGATAGATGCCTTCATCTGCTCCCATATTTTTCGCATATAGTCGTTAAATTCAGCGTCTTCAAATCTGTCCACATACTGGTAAAGGCGTATATTTTCACACTCGCAATATTCGGCAATTTCCTTAAAGGTTCCGTGCGGATATATCTTCTTTGGTGTTACTACGTCACTGTTTTCAAACCTTATACTGCCACCACCAATACTAAAAACCCTGCGCCGACTAATCTCCCTACCCTTACAAAACGCAATAAGCTCCATAGTGTTTGGGTGGGGTATCTCATTATCAGACAGATTAAACTCTATACTGCATTTTGTCGGTTCAAAGGAGGATTTGCAAACATAGTCGGTTCCGTGCCCCTTGCCCGTTTTGGCCAGTGAGCCGTACAAAATAACCCTAAACTCATCGGCATTGGGGTTTTCCTTTTTAAAGGTAAGGCAGGCCTTTTCAGGGCCCATCGTGTGGGAGCTGGACGGTCCTCTGCCTATTTTATAAAGCTCTCTTAAGGATTCCATTTTAAATAAGTTATTTTGCTCTTTCATAAAAAGCTTCCTTTATTTCTTTATAAATATTTTCTGCCGTACTAAAAATAAACCTACTCTCATTTTTGTCTACGCTTTTGAGCCGTTTTTTGCTTGGAAGTCCCCAAATATTAAATAGCTTTGGACCAAGCCAAAAATAGTGCTCGGTACTATCAAAAAGTCCCTTTAAAACCGAAAGTGCCGCTCTTTTAGGCCGCTCAAATATTATCTTCATAGGGTACTTTATAATAGCAAAAATAAGCTTTGGATAATGGTTTGTAATACCCGTAAAGGTAATACCGGGATGGGCTACAGAAAGTGATACTTTCTTTTCCTCTTTAAAAAGCTCAAAGTGCGAAAACATTAAATACCTTTTGGCATTTCCGTAAGTAAGACTGTTGGCTTTAATGTTCCCAAAATCTATATTTTTAGGGTCGGTTTTGCTATACCTGTGTGCTATACTGCCCACAATAACCACTCTGCCCGAACGTTCCCTTAAAATGGGCAAAAGGGACTTTGTTAAAAGGTAAGGTGACACGAAATTTATAGTAAATAAATTATCATAGCCAATACTTGTCTTGCACCTTTTTATGCTATATGCCCCCGCATTATGAATAATGGCGTAAAGGGGTACTTTTTTTAGTTCTTCTAAGGCAGATAAAACCGAGTTTATGTCGGCCATATCGACCTTAATAAATTTCGTATGAGCATTTGGAAACTCTTTTAAAAGTTCTAATCTTTGCTTATTTGTTTTTTCCTCGCTTCGGTTTAAAAAGACTATATTCCCGCCAAGCTCTGCTACAAAACTTACAAGCTCTGCTCCAAGTCCTCCCGTTGTGCCGCTAATTGCTACCCATTTACCCCTTAAACTATCGGTATTGTCCTTAAGCCACTTTTCTATATTCATAGCTTACCCAAAAATAATGGTATGAATATTTTCGAAGGTTTTTCCCGACTCTAAGGATATTATCCCCTCTTTTTCGGTAATATCAAAGCTGCTGCCCTCCACGTCGGGAAGTCCAAGCCAGGGCTCTAAGCAAATGTAGGGGGCTAAATGCTTATGCCACAAAAAGAAGGTCGGCGCATCGGGGAATTCCATTCTTATCTTTCTGCCGTTTTTACGGTTGCGAAGTGTAGCCGCCCTTGCAGGACAGTTTCTAAAAACGAGCGCATCTATAATAAAATCCTTATCATAAAGGGGGAGCACTCTACTACCCCTTAGCATTGGGTGGGTATCATTGGCTACGATATTTCCGTAAAGCATACTTGCATCAAGGTCTATTTCGGTATCAAAAACTATATCGTAGTCCTCAATGCCCTCAGGTGTCCAAAATCCCTCGTGGGAGCCAATAGAAAAATACATTGTGTCGACAGATTTATTATCTACCCTATATTCAGTTTCAATTTTTTTGCCCTTTAGTCGGTAAATAACACGAAGCTCATAATCAAAGGGGAAACACTTTTTAGTCTCCTCGTTTGAAATATGTAAAAAGGTAACCTCAGTATCGGTCTTGCTTTCGACCGAAAATTCAGTATCCTGTACATACCCGTGCTTTTGAAGAGTATACTCCTTGCCATTTAAAATGTATTTGTCCTCTTTTAGTCCACCACAAATTGGGAAGAGTAGCGGTGCAACACCATTCCAAATATCAGGGTCGCCCTTCCACATTTGCTCGGTGCCGCCGTAAATAACGCTTCTAAGCTCGGCGCCCTTTTTATAAACCGTAACCTCTAAAAATTCATTCTTAAGTCTTACCATTTTCATTCTCCTTTTTGGTAGGCAAGTCTTTCCTCGCCATTTTTAAGATATATTATTCCACAGTAGGCAAAGCCCGCCTTTTTAAGGGATTTTTGCATAGGTAAATTATCCCTGTGTGTATCAATTTTAATGTTTTTAATTTTAGAAAACGCAAAGTCATAGCAAAATGCCGCTACACCCTTGCCGTGTGCATTTTTATCTATGGCTATTCTATGTATTACACCATAGGTGTTGTTATTGAGCCAAGCACCCTCATAAATCTTTTGGTAGGTTGGATCATCTCCAATAAAAAAGCAAAATACTGCTAAAATAGAGCCATTTTCTTCGCAAAGGTATAGGTTTTTACTAATAATATCATTTAGCACTAAATCCCTTTCAGGATAGCTACCCTGCCACTGCAAAAGGTTGCCGCTTTGTCGCATAAAATCCTTTGCGTCTGCATAAATATTCATTATTTTTTCTAAATCACTTGTAGCCGCGAGTCTAATATTCATAAAACTATTCCTAACACGTAAATTATTACTTAAATTATACTACATAAATTGCATTTTTCCAAGAGCAATTTTAAAGGTGAATTTTTATCTGTTTACAATAAATAATAAATGTGTTAAAATAAATCTGCTACAATACTATTTTTGAGGTGGTTTTATGCAAAAAAGAAAACTAAGGGCGTACGCTAAGCTTATTGCTACAAAGGGCGTAAATATAAAGAAAAATCAATGGGTTATTATAAATGCCGAGCTTGACCAACCCGAATTTATTGAAATTTTGGTAGATGAGTGCTACAAGGCAGGTGCAGGCGAGGTTGAGGTTAGGTGGACCCACCAACCCCTAGCAAAGCTAAACGTTCGCCATAAAACCCTTAAAACCCTTTCCAAGACAGAAGATTGGGAGGTTGCACGTATGGCGCTTCAGGAAGAAAAGCTTCCTGCTATGATTTATATTTTATCTGACGACCCCGACGGGCTTGCAGGTATAAATCAAGAAAAATTTTCAAAGGCAAGTCAGGCAAAAAGAAAAGTTATGAAGCCCTTTAGGGATAGAATGGATAACCATTATCAGTGGTGTATTGCGGCAGTGCCGGGTGTAAAATGGGCTAAAAAGCTTTTCCCCGACCTTAGCAAAAGTAGGGCAGTTGAAAAGCTTTGGGAGGCAATACTGCTAGCATCCCGCGCTGACATAGACCCAATAAAGCAGTGGGAGGAACATAATAAAAACATTGCCGAAAAGTGCAAAATTTTAAATTCATTAAACCTCGCTTCTCTCCACTATACCTCTGAAAATGGCACTGACCTCACCGTAGGCCTTATAAAAAATACCCACTTTTTGGGCGGTGCGGGCGATACAATAGAGGGCGTTACCTATAACGCTAACATTCCAAGTGAGGAAGTATTCATTTCACCCATGAAAGGAAAGGCCGAGGGTACAGTTTATTCCAGCATGCCCCTTTCCTACCAGTCTGAGCTTATTGAAAACTTCTCCCTTACCTTTAAAGACGGCAAGGTTGTTTCCCATAAGGCAGAGAAAAATGAAGAGCTGCTTACAAAACTGCTTTCTATGGATGAAAATGCAGGTTACCTTGGTGAATGTGCTTTAGTTCCCTTCGATTCTCCTATAAACAAATCCGGCATTTTATTCTACAACACCCTATTCGATGAAAACGCTTGCTGCCACTTAGCGCTTGGCGCGGGCTTTAACGACTGTGTTGACGGCTTTGAAAATAAAACCTTTGAGGAATGTATAGCGCTTGGAATTAACGACTCTATTATTCACGTTGACTTTATGATAGGCACAGCCGACCTTAAAATTGTAGGCACCGATTTTGACGGTAAAGAAATAGAGATTTTCAAAAACGGCACCTGGGCAATTTAATAAGGAAAGCAAAAATCAAAATAAAAAAAACCGCAGTTCGCACTGCGGTTTTTATTTTTAATAAGTTTCCAAAATACAACCTGTATTTTGTGCTGTAACGGTGGCCTTTACGTATGCAAAGCCATCCCTTACTGTAAACTCTAAATCCTTTTCGTTCCAAACGTCGTAGAACTTTGCGCCCTCTTTGTAAGGCACCTTAATTACCTCGCCCATATAGGTGTGGTAGCTACGGTTATAGAGGTTGTAAATAGTTCTGTTTTCGCCTGGGAAGATATTTACGCAAACCGCATCCGAAGGTGCATCCACCATTGTTTCAGGTGTGTCGGAAGCGTAGCAGTCGCCATATTCCTTCTTAATTTTGAACGCCTTTGCAAGATATTCCTTACCCTTTGTTTCGTCGGTATCCCAGAAAGAATCGTAGATTGCTTCGGCATTAAAGAAGGTTGCTTTCATGGGTTGCCAAGAAAGTTTTCTTAGTGCCATAGGCAAAATAAGCTGAACAATTTTCGGGAATGCAAAGCGGTAAATATCGGTCATTACTCTACCGTACTCATCCGAGCCGTTTTCGCAATGTGAACCCTGCTCGATAAGTTCATTGATAGAGTCCAGAATATAGTAACTGATATTGCAATCAATGTACCTTGCGTTAACGTCGGCCGCATAATACTCACCGTAAAGGATAAGGTCGTTAGGTGTTACGTCCTTAAGGGCGGTGATAAAGTAACGGTCGGTCTTAAGTAGGTTGGAGGGATATTCGTGCTTATGATTTTTGTTAAAGCACCTGTTATCAACACGAAGACTGAATTCGTCAACGTAGAAGATCTTGGTCTTCATTGACTTATAAAGGTGTTGATACATTTTTAGTACGTGGTTTCTCCACTCCGGCTCTGCGTGGCACATTCTGTAAGCGTGCGGACCGCAGGTAATGTGCTTACCAACCTCTGTTTCTACGCAGTACTCGGGATAAAACTCTTTAAACTGCGGATATTCATCGGTAAGAAGTGTCGGATGAACGTAAAGGGAAATTTCGGCGCCTGTTTTGTCGTGTACGTCGTGAAGTGCGCCTCTGAAGTTTTCAAGGCCGCCCATACGCTCAAAGTCGATATCACCAAAGTTACCCCAACGCTGACAGCCCTGGTCCTTATCGGTCTTGGTCCATCCCCAAAGGTGTAAAATGTCGGGGGTAACACCGTGAACACGGGTCATCTCGTCCATAACGTATTGGAAGTTATACTCCTTAGTGTCGGGATTATACCAAATTACGTTTTTGGTAAAATCATAACGCTCCATAAAGTCGCGGATTTCGGCGCAAAGCCAGAAGAGCTTTCTGTACCACATTTTATCCTGACAATTAAAGGGCTCATACCAACTATTTAGCCACTTTTTATAGCGATTGTAGGATTCGTGCCAGTCACCCTCATGTACGAACATCGTGGTCTCTGTTCCCTTGAAAATAGAGCCGGGGGTAAGCTTTATGTAAAGACCGGAATATTCAACATAGCACTCGGTATTGCCGTTTTCCTTAACAAGGGCATATTTTCTAACCTTAAGGTCACGTTCTCTTGTTGTTATGCCAAAGCCCGCGCCCTCTGTGGGTGAGAAAATATCCATAAACTGCATAGGATAGGAAGGAGCCGACTCCTCATAAACGTAGCAGTCGCCGTTGCTTTCCTTGTTTTGGTATTTGGGAAGGAAATACCAGGTGTCCTTATAACTTTTATACTCAATACTGCTGATAGCGGGGAAAATAACACCAACTGAAGCTTCCTCATCACCCTTATTTTTAAGGTCCATAGAAAGCTTAAAGCCATCCTTTTCGGTGGGAGCAAAGAAAACTGTTATTTCAAAGTTTTTATAGCCGTAAACTATTTTTGCTTCATCATCTACTGTGATGGATTTTCTTACGAATTTTTCAACTACTTCGCCGTTATCCCTGACTTTGAGTAGTGCACCGCTAATCTTAAAGGTGTCAGAATATGCAGAAGCTGCCTTTAAAACCCTAAGACCATCCTTAGTGTCAAGCTCTAATACAAAACCGCCGTTTTCAAGAGTTAAAACATCGCCGTCAAGGGAAATGTTAGCCGCCTTGTTAAACTTCTTCTCGGCAGTTTTTACCCTTTCGGGGAACATTTCGGGAAGTACACACTCTGCGTCCTTATTAAGGGTTAAAGCTGCAAGAGAAACGTCGGTATCAAGCATACGGGTTTCAAAGGTTATAGACTTAATCTTTTTATCATAAACCTTAACACCGTAAACGCCTGTTTCACCAACAATTTCGTGGCGCATTGTGCGAACATTAGTGGGTAAGCATTCATCAACTGTGCCATCCTCATAATTTACCAAAACTGCAAAACGCTCAATATCGTTAACCAAAAGGGGTTTCAAAATTTCACAACCTGCAGTGCCCAAAATTACGTGACCGCCGGGTGTACCAAAGCCGTAACGCTCATAGTTAAACTTGTCAACATACAGAGCAAAATAAACCTCTTTTGCAGTGTCGTTTAGGTCAATAGTAATAGCACTAGCCCTACTTATAGGTTGGCAAAGTTTTCTTTCTGCCATCTGTGTAAAGTTATCAATAATTTCTGCATTTTCCTTATCAGGGCCAACGGGAGGACGAACAATTTTATCTTCTAAAGCAAAGGGGATATTTTTGTCCTTCTCACCCACTGCGCCAAGGTTTGCAGTAGCGGGGACTACGGGCAGAGTGTCGTTAAAATTGCCGCCCAAATCAACAATTTTATAACCGTCTGCGGCTGTGGGGCCCACTAACCTTTTGGGTAGCTCTGACTCTTTGCAGGTGTAAAGGTCAACTATCTCAAACTCCATTTTCTTTTGTCTGGAGTCGAGTTCAAGTTTTAAATAATCATAGGTTTTACCCTCAGTCTTAATGGCTACAGTATATGTGTTTCCGTCAAACACTAGGTCGTGCTGGCAAATAAGGGGCTCTTCCTCGTCGCCGATTACACCGAAAATAACACCGATAATTTGTACCTTTTTACGGTAAATGCCGATACTTTTGTAAGTAAGCACCAAGTAGTCTTCGGTTTCTACCTTTTCCTCACCTTTAGCTACATAATCCCTTACCAAAAGGCCTTCACCGTCAAGAATGCTAAGTTTTTCAAAAACCGCCTCATATTTAACTGTTTTGCCGACAGTTTTAATAAGCCCGTCATCTTTAAGTTTAAAGTTGTAACTCATTAAATTTTTCATAACGTTTTCCCCTTTGCACATTTTTCATAAATGCACTACATTTAGTATATATTTCTTTAAAAAAGACTAAATATAAGCATAATATAACATTAAAATATAGATATGTCAAGGCAAATTTTACACTATTTTTAAGTTTTTAAAATAGAATGATTTTGCCCTTTAAAAGACTTGCAATATTTCGCAAAAATTCATTGACATAAAACCCTTAAATTAGTATAATGTTTGTATAAAATTATATGTGATTTCCCTTTTGAGGAGGAAATATTTTATGAATAAAGATTTTCTTAAAAATCCACCCAACAAATACCGCCCCGCTCCATTTTGGTCTTGGAATGAAAAGCTAAAGGTAGACGAAACCCTTTCCCAGATTGAGGAAATGGAGAAGGCAGGTATTGGCGGGTTTTTTATGCACGCCAGAGGTGGACTGCAGACCAAATATATGTCGGATGAGTGGTTTGAGAACATTGAAAAATCCTCCGCTAAAGCAAACGAAAAAGGTATGCTTGCCTGGGGCTACGATGAAAACGGTTGGCCCAGCGGTTTTGGCGCAGGTGCCGTTAACGGTCTTGGTGTAGAGTATCAGCAAAAGTACCTACGCGGTGAGATTACAAGTGAGCCCCAAAACACCGAGCGTACCATTACAAATATTGAGTACGACGGCAAAAACTACCATATGTATTTTGACCTTAATCCATTTTATGTTGACGTGCTTGATAAAAAGGTTATCGCAGAGTTTTTAAAAAGCACCCACGAAAAATACATAGAAGTACTTGGCGCCAATATGGGCGGTATGACCGGCTTTTTCACCGATGAGCCGCAGGTTTCCCGCAACGGCTGTCCCTGGTCTTTTGTTTTGGAAAAGGAATATTTTGACCGCTACGGAGAAGAGCTTACTCCCCATCTTCACTCCCTTATTTTTGATATTCAGGGTGGCGAAAAAATACGCTACCGTTTTTGGAAGCTTGTCCGTGACCTTTTTGCAGAAAGCTACAACAAACAGCTTTTAGAGTGGCACCATGACCATAATGTTTTATATACGGGACATATGGCTTGTGAGGAAAACGACGTTATCCCAAGAAACTATTCCGACCAAATAAAATCCAACGGAAGCGCTATGGCGCAGTATGAGTATATGGACATTCCGGGTATGGACCACCTAAACCGTACCCTTGCCTCCATTCTTACCGAAATGCAACTTACCTCGGTTGCAAACCAGCTTGGCAAAAAGCAAATTATGTCCGAAACCTTTGCCCTTTCAGGTTGGAACGTAAGCTTTGAGGATTTGCGCTGGATTTACGAATCACAAATGGTACACGGCGTAAACTTTTTATGTCAGCACCTTGAGGGTTACAGTCTTAGGGGTATAAGAAAGCGCGACTACCCTGCCTCGCTTTTTATTCACCAGCCGTGGTGGAAAAACTACCGCTCTTTTAACGATATGGTGAGCAGAATCGGCTACCTTTTGGCCGAGGGCGAAATTGATACAAACGTTCTTGTTTTAAGCAACATTGAAAGCGGTTGGACCTCCTACCTTTGCAGTGAGAAAACTGAGAAATACACTAAATTTTACTGCCAAAAGCTTATGGCGGTTATGGCAAATTTAGAGAACCATCAGGTACAGTATCACCTTGGTGATGACCGCATTATAGAGCGCTACGGAAAGGTCGAGGGCAACACCTTTACTGTAGGCACACAAAACTACAAAGCTGTTATTGTTCCCCCCGCAAACTGTCTTGGCGCCGCTACCTTTAACTTGCTTAAAAAGTTTAGTGAAAACGGCGGCACCGTAATCTTTACGGGAGAGGTGCCCTGCCTTGTTGAGGGTGAGGCCACAAATGAAGTAGAAACTATAGCCAAAAGCAGTATTTTCAGTGATATAGATGACCTTTATACCAAAATTCCAACCGAGCTTTTAAAGCTGAAACTGGAATATGAAGGTGATAAAAACGAAGAACCCGTGCTTTCAGCAGTAAGGCGTTTTGAAAAGGATAATATGACAATGTATTATCTTGTAAACCCCACCGATAAAAATAAAGAGCTTACCCTTACTGTAAAGGGCAAAAGCGCAGAGCTTTTTGATGCTAAAAACGGTGACACAAAGACCGTTTACTTTAAGAAAAGTAGCGAAAGTATTGAAATCACCGAAACACTTTTCTCCCGCGGCTCACTTATTTTCTTTGTGTATGATGAAAATGTAGTTTCAAGCGCGCCCGCCGCAAAAACCGCTCTTAGCCCCATAAACAATTTGCTTGCCGATAGCTGGCAGTTAAAGGCGGCAGACCTCAACTCCCTTACCCTTGACTACTGCGACCTTTATTTTGAGGGTGAGAAAAAGGCCGAAAGCTTACCTGTAAACGACGTGCAGGAAATGGCCTGCGACTTCTTTAAAAAGGTAAAAACTGACCTCGTTTTCCACTTTAGTGTAAAGGAAAACGACTTTGAAAAATGTATGCTTTGCCTTGAAACTCCCGAAATTTTTGATATTACGGTAAACGGCAAAAAGGCAGATAAAAAAGACCTTGGCTACTTCCACGATAAGGCCTTTAGACTTATTGATATAAGAAGTTTTGTACAGCTTGGCGAAAATGAAATTCGGCTTTCCTGCGACTTCGAACAAAGCGAAGCAGTTTACGAAAATATTCGCAAAGCCAAAGTTTTTGAAACAGAGAAGAACAAGCTTACCTACGATATGGAGATTGAGGCAATCTACCTTGTAGGTGATTTTGCAGTTAAAACGGAGGAGAATTTTGAAGCTCTTCCCAAACGCGCTCTAAGGGTAAGCGGTGGTTTTTACCTTGCAAATGCTCCCGAAACTGTAACGGGTGGTAGCATTGCACCGCAGGGCTTCCCCTTCTTTGCGGGCAGTATGACCTTTGAGCAAAAGGTAACCCTTACAGAAGATGAAATTCAAAACCGCTCTTTGCATTTTAAAAACCTTTCCTCCAACGTTACAAAGGTAGAGATAAACGGTACGGTGGCGGGAGAAATTATGTGGCAGCCCTATGAGGTTGATATTTCTGACCTTTTAAGGGTGGGCGAAAACACTATAACCCTTACCGTTACCGGAAATCTAAGAAACCTTTTGGGTCCTTTCCATTTAAAGGGCGGCGAGATTTTTGAGGTTGGCCCCTTCTCCTTCTTCCATAATTCTCCACTTTGGGTAGGCGGTCTTAGTGAAAATTGGACCGATGACTACTGCTTTGTAGAGTACGGACTTTTCCTTTAAAATTAAAATTTAAACTAAAAAATGGCGCAGTAAAAACTGTGCCATTTTTTGTGCCAGAAAATACTCCTTGATATATTGTTGGGTTTATTGTAAAATTGTTTTGTAACCTAGAGTAGATAACTCTACCATAAAAAAACAAAAATCCAAACGGATGTGAATTTTTTGAAGATAAAAACAAAAATTATGCCCTATGAGAGGGTAATAACACTTAAAAGGCCAAAACACAAAAGGCCTATGCGTCCTATGTTTTTACTGGCGCTTGTTATTAGAATAATATCAGTCTTTGACCTTTGGTCGGCAAGGTTTAAATTTACGGGTAAGCTCCCTAAAAATATAGGCCCTTGCCTTGTACTTATGAATCATTCCAGCTTTATTGATTTGAAAATTGCAAACCGCCTTTTATTTCCGAGGCCCTATGGAATTGTCTGTACCTCTGACGGGTTTATAGGCAAAAATCTACTTATGCGGCTGCTCGGTTGTATTCCTACAAAAAAGTTTGTAAGCGATATAACCCTTATAGGCGATATGAAGCACCTACTTCATAAAAAAAGGGTGAGCGTTTTGATGTACCCCGAAGCAAGCTACAGCTTTGACGGTACCGCCACACCTCTTCCAAGAAGAATGGGCATTTTATTTAAAAAGTTAGATGTTCCCGTGGTTATGATTAAAACTGAAGGCGCCTTTACCCGCGATCCCCTTTATAACGGACTTCGTATCAGAAAGGTACCGGTTAGCGCCAATATTAGCGTACTTTTCACAACGGATGACCTTAAAAACCTTACTATAGATGAAATTGACACAACACTTGATAAGGCCTTTACCTTTGATAACTTTTTATGGCAAAAGGAAAGGGGCATAAGGGTTACCGAAAACTTTAGAGCCGAGGGGTTGGAGCGCATTTTATACCGCTGCCCCCACTGTGAGAGTGAGGGTAAAATGCTTGGAAAGGGTATAGAAATTACCTGCAAAAACTGTGGTGAAAGCTACACCTTAACAGAGCTTGGCGTCCTTGAAAACCAAAATGGAGAAACAAAATTTTCTCATATCCCCGACTGGTACGCATGGCAAAGAGAATGTGTAAAAAGGGAAATAGAAAAGGGCGACTACAACCTGTCTGTTCCCGTAGATATTGGTATGATGGTGGATTTTAAAGCTATATATAAAATAGGCAGCGGCCACCTTACCCATAGCGGCGAAGGATTCACCCTAACGGGCGCAGACGGAAAACTCTGCTACACTCAAGCCCCTAAAAGCTCCTACGGGCTTTATGCCGACTATTTTTGGTACGAAATCGGCGACGTTATTTGCATTGGCGATAATAGTGCCCTATACTACTGCTTTCCACCCCGAGGCACCCCTGTTGCTAAAACCCGACTTGCGGCAGAGGAGCTTTATAAACTCTCCAAAAAGCACAAGGTTACCATTTAAAATGAAAATCTATTCCTTTGTGTCGGCATAAAATAAACAACTATTGAATTTATTTTCCAAAAATGGTAAAATAAAGATTAGTGGAACTTTATTTTGAAAGTTGCTTTCAAATTCAAACCGTTTTTGAAAGCTAAGGAGATATAAATATGAGTGATGCAAATACACAAAACAAGAACACACTTATAAAGGTAATGGATTCTACCATTAAAAACCTTATTAATGCCAAAAGCGCTTCATCCGTTTTAGGTGAAAAAATTGAGGCAGACGGTATAACCATCATCCCTGTTTCCAAGGTTTCTATTGGCTTTGCGGGTGGCGGCGCCGATGTTACTGACCGTTCCAAGGGAAAGCAACAAAACCCCGCGGGAACGGGCGCCAGCGTTACCGATACTCCCCTTGTTTTTCTAGTAATTAAAGACGGACAGGTAAACGTTTTAAGAATTTCGGAGGATAGGATTGTGGGCCTTACAAAGGACCTTGTTTCCACCGTTATTGCAGAAGCCAAAAAGCTTATAAATAAAGCAAAAGAAAAAAATAATAAATAATTCTACATTTAAGTATATGAAGGTTTAGTTTATGGAAAAAATTTCTGTTATAATACCTGTTTATAATGTAGAAAAGTTTTTACCAAGGTGCCTTGACTCTATTATAAACAGTACCTACCAAAATCTTGAAATTATCTGTGTTAACGACGGCAGTACCGACGGCAGCTTAAAGGTTTTAAAAGATTACGCCCAAAGGGACGGCAGAATTGTTATTATAGATAAAGAAAACGGCGGCGTTTCAAGTACAAGAAACATAGGTCTTGAAAAGGCCTGCGGCGAATATATTGCCTTTATTGATTCGGATGACTGGGTTCACCGCGAGTATTTTGAACTTCTTTACCGTGGAATAAATGAACAAAATGCCGATATTTCAATTTGTGGCTACGCCAAAATGTACGAAAACGACGAGCTTAGTGATAGCGGCACATATCTTGAAAATGCATTTGCACTGCAAAATATTAACCCCTTAAACCCACCACACATGCTTCGTAGCTTTGTTTGGGGACGGCTTTATAAAAAAAGCGTTTGGGGTGATAGGCGCTTTAGCAAGGAAATAAGCTTTATGGAGGATAAGGAGCTTTCCCTTTCCATAATTGCCGAAAATAAAAACCTAAAGGTTGCCGAAATAAACGCACCGCTTTACTACTATTTTATAAGGGAAGATTCTCTTACAGGTACGGTAAATATCCCCAAAACCCTTCTTTCCTTAAACCATCTTTTAAAGCATGCGGATATTTATAACGATGACCGCGAAAAAGCAGTATATATATGCGAGGTTATGCGCTACTCCCTTATAATTCTAGGTCGCGCCAAGGAGCAAAGGGAAACTGATGAGCAAATTTTAGCGGCCATAAAGCTTGTTAAAGAAACCTACCAAAAAATGCAAAACAACAAAATGGTTGGCTTTAAATATAAACTTGTTTACGGTGTTTTTTCTGCAATGCCCTGCTTACACCACCTTTTAAGAAAACTAAAATATTCAAACGAAAAATAAAACATAAAAATGGGTTAGACTATAAGATTCGTCTAACCCATTTTCTTATCTTTTAAATTTTTACTCTTTTACTACAAAGACTTCTTTAATATTATAATACTTGAACCACTCTATAGCATTTTCTGTTATCTCCTCGCCGCAAACCAAAATAGGCACTGCGGGGGGGCAGTTGATACTAGCGGTTGCTAAAATTCTGCCAACCGCCTTTTCTGCACTAACCCTTTCGCATAGGGAATTTACTGCCTTGTTCGGGCTTATCTTTTTGCTCGCTTTTCCGAAAATAGGTAATATTCTTTCTATTTTCGGTTTTCTTTGTATTGAAAGCAAAACTTCTTCAAGGGCCTTAATTTCACTTTTCGTACTGCTTGCAGAGAACATTAAAACCAAAAAGTCAGGGTCGGCAAATTCGGGGAAAATATTTTGATTTTCCAAAAGCTTAGCAAGCTCACTTCCTCTATATCCATAATCCCTAGCGCAAATAGTAAGCTTTAGTGGTTCGCCCAAAAAGGCGTTATACCCCGCCGCTTTAAGCCGTGCAACAAGTGCCTTTACCATTTCTGATATTTTTAAAATATCCCCTACAAAACCAGGTCTTGACATTATTTTGTTAGCCCCGTCAAGGGACTGCAAAATAATATATGAAGGACTTGTAGAAGCAAAAAGCGAAAGTGCGTTTTCTGCCATATCTGCAAAAATACTGTCAGCATTTTTGGATATATGAAGATATGCACCGCCAGTTAAAACAGGAAGAGTCTTGTGCGCCGAATCACAACATATATCTGCCCCCAAATCCATAGGATGCAGGGATGGATTTAAAAACTTTAAATACGCACCATGTGCATTGTCAACCGCCAAAACAACCTTGTAGCGGTGGCAAAGCTCAGCTACTTTTTTTATGTCTGCAATATTGCCTAAATAATCGGGACTTGTTATGTACAGCGCAGTAGGACTATACTCTTTTATGGCATTTTCTAAAAGTTCTAAATCTATAGTGCAGGAAAGCAAATCCTCCCCGCCGAAAAACCACTCAACGTCTATGTCCATAATGGCGGCGGCAGATATAAAGGTTTTGTGTGCATTTCTGGCCGCTAAAATCAGCGGTTTTTTCCCTTTTTCCTTTGCGCTTTGAGATAAAAGATAAAGCATTGCCCTAATGCAAAGAGAGGAGCCCTCGGTAGAATAAAAGGTTTTTTCAGTATCAAAAAGTTTAGCCGCATTTTCTTCGCTTTCTTTTATAATACCCTTGGCACTATAAAGCACGTCAGCCCCCGTTATTTCGGTAATATCGGTAGCTTCTACCCCTAAAATTCCGCTGCCCTTATGCCCCGGCATATGAAATCTTTTGGCACTGCTACTTGCATATTTTTCAGCAAAATCGATTATAGGTGTTCTCATTTAAATTACTCTACCCTAGCTTTCTTGAAACTTCTAGGAAAATTGCGCATTCCATACGCTTTTTAAACAACTTACAGCCATCCTCGTAAACACCCGTTATGCTACCCGTAGCATGATAGGCGTTAGCGGCACAACCGCCCGAGCAGTAAAGCTTTGCCCAGCAGTCCTTACATTCGGGGTGGGCATATACATTACAATTTTTAAATTCGTCCTGCACCGATTTATTTGTAACACCGTTCCAAATATCGCCGAGTTTGAATTTCTCATCCCCCACAAACTGGTGGCAGGGATAAAGGTCGCCCCACGGGGTAACAGCCATATATTCGGTGCCAGAGCCGCAACCAGAAATCCTTTTGTAAATGCAAGGACCTTCGGTTAGATCTATCATATAATGGTAGAATGTAAAGGGCTTACCGTCCTTTTCCCTTTGAAGCATAAGGTTAGCAAGCTCCTCGTACTGTTTCATAACAACCTCAAGGTCGGCGGGAGTTAGGGCCGCGGGGTCGTTGGGAGCGCATACAACCGGCTCCATACTAAGTTCATTAAACCCTAAATCAAGCATAACCTTAATATCATTTAAAAAGTCGGGGTTTTGGTGTGTAAAGGTGCCGCGCATATAGTAATTTTTGCCGTTGCGCGCCTTAACAAGCCTTTGAAATTTAGGAACAATTCTATCAAAACTTCCTACACCCGCATAGTCAACTCTATATTTATCGTGCACCTCTTTGCGTCCATCCAAACTCAGCACTACGTTACTCATTTCCTTATTGGCAAAATCTATAACGTCGTCGTCAATTAAAAGTCCGTTAGTAGTAAGTGTAAAGCGGAAATTTTTACCCTTTTCTTTTTCTACACTTCTAGCGTAAGAGACAAGATTTTCTACAACCTCAAAATTCATAAGCGGCTCACCGCCGAAAAAGTCAACCTCTAAATTGTGGCGGTCGCCCGAATTTTCGATAAGAAAATCTAAAGCGCGCTTTCCCGTTTCAAAATCCATAACTGCACGCTCGCCCGAATATTTACCCTGACTAGCAAAGCAGTACTCACAGTTTAAATTGCAGGTATGTGCAACGTGAAGGCAAAGCGCCTTTATAACACCCGAGGTCTTTTCCTTGAGTTTTCCCGCAAAGGGTCCAAAGGTATCCTTAGCAAAAAGCTTGCCGTTTTCTTTTAACCACTCTATTTGCTCAAAGCATTCCTCTACCTCTTCAGCGGTAACCCCGTCAGAAGAATATTTATTTAAAATTTCTACCTTGATTTCGTCCTTAGATTTATCTTCGAAGTCCTTTATAATATCAAATGCAATATCATCTACAACGTGAATTGATAGCGAATAAACATCTAAAACAATGTTTTGTCCGCCCATTTTAAAGGTATGTACCATTCGTTTAACCTCTTTTTATTTACTAAAGTTATAAAAAATGCCGCCAGCGTGGCGGCATTTTTAATTATTTTTCGTTTTTGCTTTCGCACTTTTGGTTTGCAATGCCGCAGCTTGTTTTGCAAGCGGACTGGCAAGAAGTTTGGCACTCACCACAACCGCCGTTTTTAGCGCTCTTGCATAAATCGCGAGTTTCTAAAGTTTTAATATGCTTCATTTTTGTTCCCTCCGAAGACTTTAATTAACAAAAATATTATATCACGGCAAATCTTAAAAGTCAATAGTAGCTATAAATCACTTTTTTATGCCTATTTTTAAATTTTTGAAAATTTTTGAAAAAAATGGTATATTTTGGTAATTTTTATGGTATAATGTATTCGGAAGACATTTTTAAACTAAGTTTTAGTTTTAAAGACAAACAAAGTTAAAATCACCACAAAATAAAATACCGCCCCTTTGGGCGGCACTTTACCGAATACGATGTGATTTATTTCGCAGAGTTCATAACTCTACGGTCGTTATTATAGCATGCAAAATCTTAAAATTCAAGTAGAAATTTAAATTTTTTCTTATTTTTTAAAATAAAATCCGCAATATTGCCAAAATTATATACGTTTTACTTGCCATTAAAGTAAAATAAGCCGTCAAAAATTTGGTAAATAGGTTAGGAATTTGAAAGCACACCCAAAATCATTTAAGGGAGAAAAGTTATGCCAAAAAAAGGTGAAAATATTTATAAGCGCAAGGACGGTAGATGGGAAGCGCGTTTTATTAAGGGCTACCATCCAAACGGAAAACCCAAATACGGTTCTTGCTACGGGAAAACCTACCGCGAAGCAAAGGAAAAGGTAGGTATAGCCAAAACTGCATTTTTAGATGAAACTAAAAGACCCGTTCCAACCAAGATTAAGCGTCGTTTTTCTTATATTTGTGAAGAATGGCTTAGGGTGAACCGCTACAAGGTCAAAGAATCAACCTATGTTAAATATGTAAATATTTTAGAAAATCACATAAAACCTCATCTTGGAGGTTATTTGGTAGAGGCTCTTTCTTCTTCCCTAATAGAAGGGTTTGGTACTACTCTTTTAGAGGAGAAAAAACTTTCCCCAAAAACAGTTAAAGACGCCTTAACGCTGCTATATTCCATTATGAAATATACAAAAAAGCATTTTCCTGTTCCTATAGATAATATCGAAATTGTTTATCCCAAATTACCAAAATCGGAAATGAGAGTGCTCACAATATCGGAACAAACTCGTTTTGTAGACTACCTTTTAAAAGATATGGATGAGTGCAAATTCGGTGTGCTTCTTGCCCTTCTTACGGGCATGCGCCTTGGTGAGATATGTGCGCTCAGGTGGGAAAACATTATAGACGAAGAACAGATAATAAAAGTCTGCTCCACTATGCAAAGAATCAAAAACCTAGACGGCAATATACCTAATAAAACAAAAATAGTCATAAGCGACCCTAAAAGCGAAAGTTCCCAAAGGGTTATTCCGCTTACTAACTACACACTGGCCCTTTGTGCCGCTATGCGACCTAAAAATCCACACGCTTTTGTGCTTACCGGCAAGGCAGACAGATATTTGGAACCACGTACAATGCAATATAAAATGAAGCAATATGTAGAAGACTGCAAACTTAGCAATGTACATTTTCATACCTTGCGACACACCTTTGCGACCAGATGCGTTGAAGTGGGATTCGAAATAAAATCCTTAAGTGAAATTTTAGGTCATTCAAGTCCCCGCATAACTCTTGAAAGATATGTACACAGTTCAATGGAACTTAAAAGAGATAACATGAATAAGCTTGAAGGATTATGGAGTTGAATAAGCCGTCAAAAATCGCAGTATAAAACGTTTTTAAAAATCATAAAATGCGCATAAACTAAGCTAAAAATCAGAGTTATGAACTCTGCGAAATTTGAGTTATGAACTCTGCGAAAAGTTTTTTGGGCGGCTTCCTTGTTTGTCCGTTATGTTTTTAAGCTTGGTTCGTACGGTCAAGAGGTAAGTATGCCTTTTTTTCTAAGCAAAAAATTAGTAAACACTAAATTTTTTAAGAAAGGGGCGAATATCTTGAAGCATTTCAATGTGCGAAGCAAACTGATTGAGAGTACTATTAAGGTTATTGCAAGAGACGGTTTAGATAAAACCACCACCAAGGCAATAGCCAAGGAAAGCGATTTGCACGAAGCTTACATCTATCAACACTTTGAAAATAAGGAAAAGCTTTTAGCGCAAACCTTTGATGTGCTTGACGAAGAACTTGCAACTACAGCAATGCAGAACGTCGAAGTTATGTATATGCAAAACTTGAATTACGAAGCAAGATGCCGCTTCTTTTTCTCGGCTGTATGGCACTTTATTATTGGCAACCGTGAAAAATGCATGGCATTTATACAGTACTACTATTCACCGTACTTCAAAAAATATTCTGAAAACGGTCATAGAAAGCGCTATATTCCGCTTGTTGAAAAGTTTTGTGATGCTTTCAAGGCAGAATCCAACGTTTGGATGATTCTTAACCACATATTAAACGTAATGCTTGATTTTGCGGTTAAGATTTTTAACGATGCGGTAAGCAATAGCGACGACACCGCCGAACACGTTTTCCGTTTAATATTCTGCTCGGTAAAGCAGTATTTCAAATCGGAAAATTGATACCAAATCAGCATTTCAAGCAACCCAAAAGCCATAAACATAGCAACCGCTGTTTATAGCTTTTAAGCCCATTAGGAGAACGTTACCATAGCAAATGAACAAACTCAGCACTGAAGCCATTATTGCAATTATACTTGGGAGCATAGTTTTAATTCCCATTTTCATTTTCGCATTGGCGGATTTTATTAACGATTTTAAAAGAGAATTGAGATACTTAAACTGCGAAGTAGCACGCTCTAACGGTAAAGAGCGCAAATACTGGAGGCGCCGAAGAAGAAAGCTTTGGCTTTCTATTTTGCCCTTCGTTAGATACTGACATTCCGAACATTTTTGTACCTTTGTCGCCCCACCCTTTTTGGGTGGGCGGCAATCAAAGGGCATAAGGAGATGCTTTGTGTCCTTTGATTGTCGGTAATACATTTCATTTTGTTAAAAACGGCGTATGTATCCGTATAGTTTGGAAGCGCTGTGTTTTACCAGGGTCAGGTCAATTACCATACTGACCCGCCATTAGAGGTAGGTTTCCCCCTCTGCAAAAAAATGAGTGTCGTTGCAGAATTCCTACCTCTAGTGGATAAGGTAGAGCCATAAAGGTGTTGTTAAAATAAAAAATGAAACGAAAAACTAAAAAGCTTAATATTATAGATTTCGCCTATAAACTCAAAACGTCGCACATGCGAAAATGCAAGAACAAAAAGCAAAGTAAATATGAAATTTGTATTTTGTGCGGAACAAATACAGGCGTCCCCGTTTCCCTTCCCATAGATTGCAGGCAATATTATGAGATTGGTCTAGGTCAGTTATGCGTGTTATGCCACAACAGTTTATACCATGACTCACCGCTTACGTGCGATATTCCTCGTGCGGAGCTGGATAAGCTGTTCAGAAAATCTCAAAAGCAATCTAAAAAATGAATTGAAGTTTTTGAGTAAATACTAAAAAAACGCTGCATACCTCTTACCTAGAGGCATACAGCGTTTTATTTTTGCAAAATAAGTGCATTTGGGAAGCGTTTAAAAAGCACAACTAAAACAGTGCCCCCACACAAACCAATTTAAGGAATATATTAATTTTTTGTTATTATAACATAATTCGACAAAAATTGCAAGACTCATAGATCGCAAACATTTTCCCTTTACCAACAGATAATACTTCAATTTAAAAGCGCAAAGAAATTTGTTCTAATGTTCATACCTATAAAATACTATTTCTATTGGGAGCGGACAATCCTATGATAAAAAAATTAAATAACACTATAAAAATTATATCCAACACACTTTTAGCAGTAATAGTCCTTTTAATAATACTGCTTTATGGCCTCAAAGTTATAGGGCTAACACCCTATACAGTTTTGTCTGGTTCAATGGAATCGGTTTATCCTACCGGCTCTGTTATATATGTAAAGAAGGTTGATACAAACACTTTGAAAAACGGCGATGTAATTACCTTTTATTCAAACGGCAACGTAGTAGCCACACACCGCATTGTTGAGCTTATTTCTGATGACAAAAATTCAAATAAGATACTTTACCGAACAAAGGGAGACGAAAACAAAATTGCCGACGGCACCCTTATAGCCCCCGAAAAGGTTATTGGTTCGCCACTTTTTTGTATTCCTAAACTCGGATACGTTGCTGCGTATATTTCAACCCCTGAAGGTAAAATAGTTGCCGCCTTAATTTGCGCATTTACACTATTTGTTGAAATAATAATAAGTTTTTTAAACTATAGATCGCAGACAAAAAATCAGAAAAATTAAAATTAAATTATAAAGAGGAGTGTTTTTATGAAGAAAACAAAAACAATTTTGATGTTGCTTTGTGCTACAGTGCTTATATCTTTGTCAGTACTGGGCACCATAGCATACCTGGCTGACCAATCTGAAACTGTAAACACCTTCACAGTTGGACAGGTTAAAATCGAGGTGGACGAGGCAAAGGTAAATCCCGATGGTACTATTGTCCCCGGGGCAGACAGAGTAAAATCTAATAACTATCACCTTGTCCCCGGAATGACCTACACAAAAGACCCTACAATGACCGTAAAAGCAAATAGCGAGGAGTCCTACGTTCGTATGCTTTTGGTAATTGACCATGCAGCAGAGTTTGACACAATTTTTGCTGATAACGGCGGTGCGAACCTAAGGGAAATTTTTGGCGGTTATAACGCTGCCGAGTGGCTTTTCGAAAAAGAAACACGAATCGATAACACTATAGTTTACGAGTTCAGATATAAAGAGTCCGTTAAGTCCAATAATGCTTCTGACAAGGTTCTACCCGCTTTATTTACCTCTTTGAAGGTTCCCGGCGAATTAGATGGCGATGATATGCGATTAATTAGTAATCTTAAAATAACTGTTACCGGTCATGCAATTCAAAGAGCAGGCTTTAATGATGCAAATGCTGCCTGGGCGGCCTTTGAAACCCAGATAAACAAATAAAATATGCTTCAATCAGACAGTTTCTGCCTGTTGAAATAAAAATTTAAAAGAAAGGAGGAGCACTAAATGAAAAGCAACGATTACCCCAAAGTACACAAAAAATTAAATAACACAAAGCTGGCTTTAATTGTTATTTCCTTAATTGTTACCCTTTGTACCATTGTTGGAGGCACTGTGGCATGGCTCGTAACAAAAACAGAACCCATCGTTAACACCTTCACCTACGGCGATATCAACATCACCCTTTCCGAAGGTGACACAAATAAGGATGGTGACGGAAATCCAAATACCAATACATATCCTATGATTCCGGGACATAAAATCACCAAAGACCCCTTGGTAACCGTTAAGGCGGGAAGTGAAAATTGTTGGTTGTTCGTAAAGTTTGAAAAATCGGCAAATTTCGACCAGTTTATGGAATATAGCATGATTCTTGACGACCCTGCAACAACTACTGTTTTGGAGGGATGGACTGCTCTTGATCCGACTACGAACGTATATTATATGCCTATTAATAAAGCTGACAACGATGCAGAATTTTACATCATTAAAGACAATACCGTATCGGTTAAAGAAACCGTTACTAAAGAGATGCTAAACGCTTTGGATGCAAATGGTGCTAGCGACTATCCAACACTTACCGTTACCGCCTATGCTGTACAGCGTGACAATAATATTGATACCGCTTCTGACGCTTGGGCAAAAATCCAACCAACAAATCCATAATGTAAACGGAAAATCCGTTACATAATAAAAACTATTTAATTGAAAGGAAAAAGCAGCTATGAAACTTAAAAACTTATTGTTTACAGGCCTCAGCTTCGTTTTGGTGGCAACCGTTGCTATCGGCGGAACAGTTGCTTATCTCACAAGCACTGACGATGACGTAAACGTTATGACACTTGGAAACGTAAAGATTGAGCAGCACGAGTATCAGCGTGCAGATGGCATTGCACATGATGCAGGCGATTTGGGTGCTGGCAATGGCGTTAAGGAAGGTGCTCTTGTTCCCTTTGTGCAGGGCAAGAAACTTTATCCCGCAGTTCCTGCGAACAATGCTTCTACCGACTATACTGCGGAAGCAACCGATTTGTTCTTCTGGGGCGACTATGTTTACTCGGGTACCGCCGGCAACGGTCTTTGGAATGACAACAAACTCTCGAATGTAATGGATAAGATGGTGTTCGTTGAAAACACCGGCAAGTCTGATGCTTACTTCCGCACCATTATCGCTTTTGAGTGCCCCGAAGGAATGGAATACAGTGAGGGTTCTGACAAAGAGTTCATGATGAACACCAACGGTTCTACCGTCTATTCATGGGAAAATATCGGTTATACCACTATTGACGGTGTTCGCTATCTTGTTATGGTTGCTACATATCAGAACGCTCTCAAACCCGGCAATCAGTCCCACCCCTCTCTCCTTCAGGTAGTTATGACCCACAATGCAACCAACGAGGATATGGAGCTCCTTGGCGACACCTATGAGATCCTTGTTGTTTCTCAGGCAGTACAGCCCGAAGGCTTTGCTAATGCAGAAACTGCTCTCGATACCGCTTTCGGTGAAATTACTACTACCAACCATCCTTGGACTAACGGCGTAGACCTGCCGACTATTGCAACCACTACCAATGAATTGAAAAATGCTCTTAAAACAAAAGGTGAAACTATTGTTTTAACTTCTGGTACATATGATATGGGCGGAAACTTCAGCATTGCAGAGGGTGTTACTTTGATTGGCAGCGAGAATTCTGTTATTAAAGGCACACTTACCAGCACAATGAAAAATATTACGGTTAAGAATGTAACTTTCAAGGGCGGCAATGCTCAACGTTGGGCATATGCAAAAGGTAATGTTGTATTTGAAAATTGTACATTTGATGCAAACAGCGTTTATGCAATTCATTATGATGGAACAAGTGGCGCAGACATTACTTATAAGAACTGCGATATTATTGGTTGGGTAGCAATTGCCGGCGGTCAGAACAGTCTTACATTTGACGGTTGTCGCATCTTTGGCAATGGTACCTATGGAGTGATTCGTACTTACAGCGATACAACAATCAAAAACTGTACCTTTGATGTTGACAATGTTAATACAACCGATGTATATCAAGACGGTATCCACGCTGTTGATTGCACAATTACTGTAGAGAATTGTACAAATGCAAACGGTGAAATAGATGCACTATTCAATGTATCGGGAACTGGTAAAATTATTAAAAAATAATTAAATTCTGATGTGTCTATTCATTTAAGTGTTGGACAGGAGTAAATTTTGAAAGGAGAAGATACATATATGTCAAAACTCAAAAAGGCACTCTTAATGTGTACCGCTTATGTGCTTGTTGCCGCGCTTGCTATCGGCGGAACCTTAGCCTACTTAACATCAACTGACAACGATGTAAACGTTATGACAACGGGTAAAGTTGAAATTGAGCAAATTGAGCAACAATATGATGAAAACGGAAACCTTGTTCCTTTCGAACAAGACAAACCACTTTATCCTTACGTTGGTGAATTTGGCTGGCAAAACGCCGACAAGAATAACGGTGCATATCGTCAGTTCAGTATGAACAATGTAGTTGATAAGTATGTTTCGGTAAAAAATACCGGCAAAAGCGATGCTTACGTTCGCACCTTTGTTGCGCTCGAAATGGGCAGCTTTACTTCTGATGAATTTAACAAAATTGGCATTTCAATCAACTCGGAAAATGGAAGTGAATTCAAATTCCCGGGCGCTTGGAATACAGTAAACGATTTTGTCGAGGTAATCGACGGATACACCTACAACGTTATGGAATTTGTTCACTCTGCGCCCTTAAAGCCCGGTGAGACCACCATTCCTTCACTGCTTCAGGTTTACTTAAGCAAAGATGCCACCAATGAGGATGTTAAAAAACTTGATGGCAATGGCAACGGCAAATATGATATTATTGTAATTTCTCAGGCAACTCAAACCGCAGGTTTTGAAAATGCAAACAATGCTTTCCAAAGAGGAAACACTACTTACGCAACCGCTAAGTATGCTCTTGATACCGCCTTTGGTGCACCTCAAGATAAAAATGCAGAAACCGGCGTTGCACTTTGTGTAGAGTGGCTTGGCACTGCTGTTGACAATTACGAGACAAGTTTGGTTGACACCTGGGACGGCACAGCAGATACTTCTTGGTATGATCCTGCTAATCCTTTGACCGAGTACAAAATTGATAGTGCTGAGCAACTTGCAGGTCTTGCAGAACTTGTTTCCGGTTCTACAACCTTTGACGGTGTTACCTTTATCTTAACAAAAAATATTGATCTTTATTGTGAAGATACCACTGAATTTGCTGACGGCGATCCTTTGACTTTTAGACCTATCGGTGATCATTCAAAAGATGGAACTTTTGAAGGCACTTTCGATGGAAATGGAAATACAATTTTCAAGCTCTATCAGAACGGTTGGGATCTCGGTTATGAGTGGGGTGTATATGGTTCCTACGGTTTATTCGGCAACTTGAATGATGCTACCATCAAAAACTTGACTCTCTCCGGTGGTGAGAGCTATATCGAAGGTGGCGACGTATCCTTTGTTGCCGGTAGCGCTACGGGTAACTGCGTATTTGAAAACATCACAATTGAGGACAGCGTTGCAGCGACTTACAATAATGGTTGTGGTGGCATCATCGGATGGTCCGGTGCTGGTGATTATACTTTTAAGAACATCACCATTGCAGACAATTGTGTTCTTGCAGGTCTCTGGGGCTCTTTTGATAGCTCCATCGGCGGTATTGTCGGTCAGGCAGAACCTGGCGCAACCTATGACTTTGAGAACATAGATATTGCCTGCCGTATTGATGCTTACAATGACTGCACAGCTTCTTATGACTACTATAACTACCGTATGTGTGGTATGATCATTGGTCGTTTAGAAGAGACCACTACCATTAACGGCTCCAACTATCCCGACACGACCAAATATAACATCAACTGCAATAACGTTAACGTTACCTATGGCACTTGGGCTAATTATCACTACTGTGAGCCCACTCCCGGTCTTAATGGTGGCCGCGGAATGCGCGTTGAGGCTGGTTATGCATATGATGGACTTCCTGCCGATTTCGATCATTCGCAGTGTGTAGATAACCATATGTCTTTAATCCCGTTCGATCAGATTTTCGGCGGAGATCAGCTTGGTGTTAAGGGTCTTAAGACCTATGACGGCGTAAAGGTTATCTATAACAATAAATAATTCTGTTTTGTTCATTTAAAGTCCACCCATCCCCTCCGTGGGATGGGCGGCAATCAAAGGGCATAACTAAGCTTTTCCGTTGTGCCTTTTGATTGTCTGAAAATAATACACATAGAATTTTAATACTACTGAATAGGAGGTAGATACATTGTTTAAAAGTAGAATACTGTCCCTTGCAATACTGTGCTTTTCTTTGACAGTATTGCTCGTATCAAGCGTGGGCATCACTTTTGGGTTTGTTGTAACAAAAACCAATAGTATTGTAAATACCTTCGTGCCGATAGATAGCGAGATAGAAAATATTGGTCTTAGCATTACTGTAAATAAAGTTGTCAATAATCTAAGTGAAGATACCATTGGTCCGGATGGCTTTGAGTTTGTTCTTGAAAATACAGAAAACGGTGAAAAGACATTAGCAACTACCAACAAAGAGGGTGTTGCAGTCATTGTTTTGGAATATACCTCAGATGATATCGGCAAGGAATTTAGCTATAAGCTTTTCGAAACCGAGGCCGATATGCCCGGAGTTTTGTATGATAAAAGCATTTATGATATTGCCGTTTCCGTTTACCTAAATAGCGAAAATAAACTTGATACACAGGTTATAATGAATGGTGAAGCAGTAGATACACCTGTAGCCAGATTTGTAAACGTTTATCATAACGGCGACTATGTAATACCCCCAACAAAAGATAATAGCAAGATTAAAATTTTGCTGGCACTTGTTGTTTTAAGCAGTGCTTCTTGTATACTTTTTTCCCTTGCAAGAAAGAAAAAGATAAAATAACAAAACCCGAGAGTATCTAACATACTCTCGGGTTTTTGGCACCCACAGCGAGAATCGCCCACTGTACTGCCGCTTGTGGCATGCACCCGGACACCAAAACAGTCCGCCGGACTGTTTTTATTTGTTTTCTTTCGCAGTATTTAGTGTGGATATTAGTATTCGCTTAATCTCTAAACAATCATTAAGCAATGACTCTCCCTCTTTTTCGGTAATGTATTCGGATAAAATAAGCAGACGCAACCAATACTCTGTTTCCGCAGTTTCTTTCAATGAAATCTGCAGCTTAGCAATAAAATCCGCTTTGCTAAGGCCATAAATCGCTTCATTTGCGTTTGCACCTATAGACGTTGCGCTTCGGATTATTTGTTTTGACAGTACTGTTTCGTGCTTTTCTTTGGTAAGATATTTATTAAGTTTAATGATTCGTGCAGCAAATAAAAGTGATTTATCTAAAAGTGGATTTTCCTTTTTCATAACTATGTCCCTTCTAAAGAAAAAATAAAAAAGAATAAAGAATAATGAATAATTAAAGCGGCGAAATCGCCACATTTATTATTTATTATTTATTCTCTATTCTTTCTTCTTTTAGGCGAGATTTGCTCGCCGCTTTTGGCACCCCCAGCGAGAATCGAACTCACAACTAACCCTTAGGAGGGGTTTATTATATCCATTTAACTATGGAGGCGTATCTGCCCCAAAATTGGGGCAATATTTACTTTTTAGTGCTATTATATATTACCTTAAATTAGCGGTTTTGTCAATTAAAAATTTAGCCGTTTTTAATATTATAGGAAAGTTTTGCAAGGCTATCTCCCAGGTGAACGTTTTCAACCACCACACCAGGGTGTGAAACGGTTAAATCACAGTGTGAAAAGTTCCAAAACCCCTTTACTCCCCTTTTAATAAGGGCGGTACAAAGTTCATCAGCCTCACTTTTAGGAATACAAAGAATGGCGCAAACGGGTAGGTTCTCACGGCAAAAATCATCCAGATCATCTATATGTCTTACCGGAATACCCTTAATAATTTGTCCTTTAAGCGCTTCCTTTTTGTCGAAAATTCCAATTAGACGAAAACCTTTATTTTCAAAGGACATATGGGTGGCTATTGCGCGACCCAAATTTCCCGCGCCTATAAGCACTGCCTTTTTATTACTGTCAAGTCCCAAAATCTTACCGATTTCAATATGCAGTTGTTCAACGTTATAGCCATAACCCTGCTGACCGAAACCGCCAAAACAGTTAAGGTCCTGCCTTATCTGGCTTGCAGTAAGGCCCATTCGCTCGGATAGCTCCCTAGACGAAACCTTAGAAATGCCTTCACCCATAAGCTCACCCAAAAATCGGTAATATCTTGGAAGGCGGCTTATTACAAGTTCTGAAATACCGCTTGTATTATTCACAGATATTTCTCCTTACATTAATTTTTTAAGGCGTTTATCAATTTCTCTTAAAAATGTTTCGGTATCTACTGTTTGCTTATTCTCAAGGGTGGAAAGCGCGGCCAAGTCGCCGGTCATTACGCCCTCTTCGATAGTGGTAATGGTTGCCTTTTCAAGCTTATCTGCAAACTCACAAAGGTCGGGAGTATTATCAAGCTCGCCACGTTTACGGAGCGCACCTGTCCAAGCAAAAAGCGTTGCAACACTGTTGGTAGAGGTCCTCTCACCCTTTAAGTGCTTATAATAGTGGCGCTGAACGGTACCGTGCGCCGCCTCATACTCATAAACTCCCTCGGGAGAAACAAGCACCGAGGTCATCATAGCAAGACTACCATAAGCGGTAGCAACCATATCCGACATAACGTCGCCGTCATAGTTCTTACAAGCCCAAATGTATCCACCGTTTGAACGAACTACGCGTGCAACCGCATCATCAATAAGTGTATAGAAATACTCAATTCCTACATTTTCAAACTTCTCTTTATATTCATTTTCGTAAATCTCTGCAAAAATATCCTTAAAGCGGTGGTCATACTTCTTAGAAATAGTATCCTTAGTTGCAAACCAAAGGTCCTGCTTTAAATCAAGCGCAAAGTTAAAGCAGCTTCTGGCAAAACTTTCAATAGACTTATCGGTATTATGTAAGCCCTGAATAATACCGTCGGTACCCACAAAATCGTGAATTAATTGCCTTGTTTCATTTCCGTCCTTATCAGTGCAAACAAGCTCACACTTAGAACCCTCTTTAACCTGCATTTCGGTATTCTTATAAACGTCGCCATAGGCGTGACGTGCAATAGTAATGGGCTTTGTCCAGGTAGGAATAAAGGGGGTGATTCCCTTTACAATAATGGGGGTGCGGAAAACTGTACCATCCAAAATCGCACGGATAGTACCATTAGGCGACTTCCACATTTCCTTTAGATTATACTCGGTCATTCTAGCGGCGTTAGGTGTAATTGTAGCACACTTAACGGCAACACCGTATTTAAGGGTTGCTTTAGCCGAATCAAAGGTAACCTGGTCGTTGGTTTCGTTACGGTATTCTAGTCCCAAATCATAATACTCAGTATTAAGCTCTACGTAGGGCTCAAGAAGTATTTCCTTTATCATTTTCCAGATAATTCTGGTCATTTCGTCTCCGTCCATCTCAACAAGAGGAGTTTTCATTTTAATTTTTTCGCACATACTTAATTCCTCCAAATAGCTACTACTTAAAAGTTTTCCTTTGTGTAGCGAAGAAGTCCGCCGCTAAGAAGTATATCTGCCGAACGCTCGGAAACGGCGGCGGTGAGAGTATACTCTTTATTTTTCGTTTTATTTATAAGTGCAACCTTTTTACCGTTTTTAATTTCTTCCCTTATATTTGGAAGCTCAAGCTCGTCAAAACGATCGATGGTATCAAAGTCGTCTGCGCAGTCGAAGGTTAAAGGAACAATACCCGCATTTACAAGGTTTGCAACGTGAATTCTTGCAAAGCTTTTTGTAATAACCGCCTTAATACCAAGGTGTAAAGGTGCTAGTGCAGCGTGCTCTCTTGAAGAGCCCTGGCCGTAGTTTTCGCCACCTATTATAATTCCTTTACCCTCTTTCCTGCAGTTTTCGGGGAAGTTTTCATCGCACCTTGTAAAGCAGTAATTAGAAATCATAGGAATATTAGAGCGAAGCGGCAAAATCTTGGCGCCCGCAGGCATAATATGGTCGGTTGTAATATTGTCGCCCACCTTAAGTATTGCCTTTGCCGAAATGCTCTCGGCCAGCGGCTCAGTCTTGGGGAAGGGCTTAATATTGGGACCGCGAATAATTTCCACCTCGGCCGCATCCTCTACTGAAGCAGGGGCATCAATAGAATTATCATTTATAACAAAGCTTTCGGGAAGCTTAATATCACTGATATTTACATCCAGCTCCATTGGGTTTGTAAGGTAACCTGTTAGAGCGGCCGCGGCGGCAGTTTCGGGAGATACAAGATAAACACCCGCGTCAGCAGTACCCGAACGGCCTTCAAAATTGCGGTTAAAGGTACGAAGCGAAACACCTGCAGAATTGGGTGCCTGACCCATACCGATGCAAGGACCGCAAGCACATTCCAAAATTCTGGCACCCGCGGCAATAAGTTTTGCCAACGCGCCACACTGAGATAACATATAAAGCACCTGCTTAGAGCCGGGAGCAATACCTACGCTAACGTTCGGATTTACGGTTTTTCCGTCAAAAATCTCGGCCACCTTAAGCATATCTAAAAGTGAGGAGTTGGTGCAACTGCCAATAAGCACCTGGTCAACCTTAATCTTACCAATTTCGCTAACCTTTTTAACGTTATCAGGAGAATGAGGCATAGCGGCAAGCGGCTCCAAGGCGCTTAAATCTACAGTAATTTCCTTATCGTAAACGGCATCCGGATCACTCTCAAGAGGTGTAAAATCTTCCTCTCTGCCCTGTGCCTTTAAAAACTGCCTTGTAATTTCGTCTGCAGGGAAAATAGAGGTGGATGCGCCAAGCTCAGCGCCCATATTTGTAATGGTAGCACGCTCGGGCACCGAAAGGGTTTTGACTCCCTCGCCCGCATATTCAACAATATAACCTACGCCGCCCTTAACAGATAAAATGCGAAGCACCTCTAAGATAACGTCCTTAGCAGAAACAAAGGGACGAAGCTTTCCTACAAGATTTACTCTAAGCATTTTAGGAGTAGAAATATAGTATGCACCGCCGCCCATAGCAACTGCGACGTCCATACCGCCCGCACCCATAGCAAGCATACCCATACCGCCGCAGGTGGGGGTATGAGAGTCAGAGCCAATAAGGGTTTTGCCCGGTTTGGAAAAACGCTCCAAATGGATTTGGTGGCAAATACCGTTACCGGGATGAGAATAATAAATTCCGTGCTTTTTGCAGATAGACTGAATGAAGCGGTGGTCGTCGGCATTTTCAAAGCCGGTTTGCAGTGTGTTATGGTCTATGTAGGCAACCGAGCGCTCGGTCTTAACCCTATCTACGCCCATTGCCTCAAATTCCAAATAAGCCATTGTGCCGGTGGCATCCTGAGTCAGAGTCTGGTCAATTTTTATACCAATATCCTGACCAACCTTCATTTCGCCGTCAACAATATGTGCAGCCAGGATTTTTTGTGCTATTGTAAGTCCCATTATAAAATCTCCTAATAAAAATCTTGTAGCTAAAAAATATTATTCTTCGGTTTTTATAACCGCTATTTGCAAATCATCAAGCTGCGCCTTGTCAACGTTAGCTGGGGCTCCGCTCATAAGCTCGCTTGCGTTTGCAACCTTGGGGAAAGCAATAACGTCGCGTATGCTCTCACTCTTACACATAAGCATAACAAGTCTGTCAAGCCCTATTCCCATGCCGCCGTGGGGAGGTGCTCCAAAACGGAAGGCATCGGTTAAGAAGCCAAACTTCTCCTGCGCCTCCTCATCCGAAAGACCAAGAGCAGAGAACATTTGCTTTTGAAGTGTCGGATCGGTAATACGAATGGAACCGCTAGATAACTCAACGCCGTTTAAAACAAGGTCGTATGCCTTTGCAAATACCTTTTCGGGCTCGGTTTCAAGATATTTAATACACTCATCCAAAGGTGAAGTAAAGGGATGGTGCATTGCATCATAGCCGCCCGTTTCCTCGTTATATTCAAAAAACGGGAATTCGGTAATCCACAAAAATTCAAAGGTGTCGGGAATAATATCAAGCTTTTCCGCAACCATAAGTCTAAGTGCACCCAAAATGCTAAGTGCGGCATTTTTGCGGTCGGCAATAATAAGCGCTACGTCGCCTTTTTGAATATCAAGGCGCTCACAAATTTTTGCAAAATCCTGCTCGCTTAAAAACTTAGCAAAAGCGCAGGTGGGTGTGTCTGCATCCTCTGCCCAGCGAATAAACGCAAGACCCTTTGCACCAATACCCTTAGCGGCCTCGGTAAGCTTATCAATTTCTTTTCTTGTAAGGGTGGCGGCACCGCCCTTTGCGGTAATGCCCCTTACTGTTCCGCCGCTTTTTACAGTATCGGCAAAAACTGAGAAATCACAGTTTTCCACTATATCCGAAATATCACAAAGCTCCATACCAAAACGTGTATCGGGTTTGTCAGAGCCAAAACGGTTCATAGCATCGGTATAGGTAAGTCTTTTAAGAGGAGTAGGAATTTCTACGCCAAGTGTATTTTTGAAAAGGTACTTAACGTATCTCTCTCCAAGGGATAGAACGTCCTCCATATCCACAAAGGACATTTCAAGGTCAACCTGAGTAAACTCGGGCTGACGGTCGGCGCGAAGGTCCTCGTCGCGGTAGCACCTTGCAATTTGCATATAGCGGTCAAAGCCCGAAAGCATAAGTAACTGCTTATACATCTGAGGCGACTGCGGGAGTGCATAAAAACTGCCCTTATGAATTCTGGAGGGTACTAAATAATCCCTTGCTCCCTCGGGGGTAGATTTAATAAGGGTAGGTGTTTCAATCTCAATAAACCCTTCACTGTCGAAAAAGTCGCGGGTTACCTTTGTAACGCGATGGCGCATTAAAATATTATTTTGGAGGGTGGGACGGCGAAGGTCCAAATAGCGGTATTTAAGGCGAAGCTCTTCTTTTGCAGAAGTATCGTCCAAAATTTCAAACGGTGTGGTCTCAGATTTGCCAAGAACTCTTAAATCGTTAACCTCAATTTCAATTTCACCTGTAGGAATATCGGGGTTGATGGAAGAGCGCTTTCTAACCACTCCCTTTGCCATTAGCACAAATTCGCTTCGAATGGCAAATGCTTTATCAAAAATACCTCTGTCGGTGGCATCATCAAAGGCAAGCTGAACAATACCCGTGCGGTCGCGCAGGTCAATGAATATAAGCTGTCCTAAATCCCTTTGTCTTGCAGTCCAACCGCAAACCGTAACCTCTTTTCCTATATCCTCGGTGGTAAGTGTACCGCAGTAATCGGTGCGTTTGAGACCGTTCATTCTATCTAACAACTTTTAGCACATCCTTTAAAGTTAGGTTATATCATCCAAATTTTTTAAGGGTTAATTTGCCCTTACATACTCTCTCCAGTCAAGATCACCGCGTTCAAGTCCGTGGATTAGTACCTCAGCGGTGGCTATGTTGGTTGCAACGGGAATATTATGCACGTCGCAAAGGTTAAGTAGCACCCTTTCGTCCGGCTCGCTGGGTTTGGCTGTAAGCGGGTCGCGGAAAAGTAAAACAAGGTCGATTTCATCGCAACTGATTCTGGAGCCGATTTGCTGTGCACCGCCCTGACCACCGCTTAAAAACCTTGTAATCTCAAGCCCTGTTGCTTCTGAAACAAGCTTGCCGGTTGTACCTGTGGCAAAAATGTTGTGACGGCTGAGCACTCCGCAATAAGCAATGCAAAACTGTACCATAAGTTCCTTCTTAGCATCGTGTGCAATAATTGCAATGTTCATTTGTTTTACCTCTCTTCAAAATTTATATTTGCTTTATTTTAAGGGGTATATCGTACCCTAAAATTCTCTTTGCCAGGCGCTGGAAGGCCTTGGCCGCTTTGCTTTTTTTGTTTAACCTTTCCCCCGTGCAGGAGGCAT
>JAZQSV010000059.1:0-7094 GCA_045630265.1 Acutalibacteraceae bacterium | reverse complement strand
GCCTTGGCAACGTCGGCATAGCCGGCCTGAACCAAAACAGATTCAACACTATCCTGAATATCCTCAACGGCAATGTGATGATCCTTAATCTTCGGCTCGAAATCGGCGGTAACCTTTAGTGCCAAAAAGTCAATAATGTTTTGATTATATTGCTTTTCCTGTGCGTCAAACGCCATAGAAATAGCTTCAGCAATTTTGTTTAGATTAAAGTCTACTATTTTTCCGTCACGCTTTAAAACTGTATACATTTTGCACCTCTCCTTGATAGTTTTCGACATTTTATTACACAATATCTTGTGTGTGCGAAAATAAGTATAATACAAAATGTAGTTCTTGTCAAGACTAAAAAACACAAAATATTGGCTAATTTTTTTGACCTTAGCACAATATTTTGTGTTTTTTACCTAATTTTGGTGTTTGGCACCATACCTTGGAGTATTATTTTTAATTTTTTCAGCTCTTCTTCGCTAAAAGCCGTAAAGCCTTCCTCTATAATATCTCCCGAATCCTTAAAATTTTGAAGAAAATATTTTGAATCGCCCTTTAACCACTCTGCTATTTTTAAAATATCACTTTCTGTGTGAAGCTCTTTTACCAGTGTGGTACGAAATTCAAAAGGAACCTTACCATTTTTTAAGATTTCCACAGAATCAAGAATTGGGGTAATATCAAAATCCTTACATCCTACCGTTTTGCCGTAGCTTTCCCCCGAATTTTTAATATCCATAGCAACGTAGTCTAAAAGCCCGCTATCTATAAGGCGTTCCAATAGGTCGGGTTTGTAGCCGTTTGTATCAAGCTTAACCAAAAAACCGAACTCTTTTACCTTCTTAATAAATTCCTCTAAATCGGGTTGTAGGGTTGGTTCGCCGCCCGTTATACAAACTCCGTCTAACATTCCCTGCCGCTTTTTAAGAAAAGCAAAAAACTCCTCTTCAGTTATTGAACCTTTATTTTGTATATGCGTAACCAAGGAGGCATTGTGGCAAAAAGGTCAGCGGAAATTACAACCCGCCGTAAAAACCGTACAGGCCGTTTTTTCGGGGTAGTCCAAAAGGGTTAATTTTTGCAGTCCCGAAATTTTCATATTATCCGCCTCCTTTATAAATTAAAGATTTTCTATAATAAATTCTTGCGCGTTTGCTATTTGCTTCGCGCCCTCAAAATAAATGTTTGCTTTACCTTTAACTATATATACCTTATTGGCTTCTTTAAACATTGGCAGGTCATTTTCGCCGTCGCCAATAGCAACCACGCCGCTCTTTACACCGAACTTTTCTTTAAGGTATTTTGCCGCAGCGCCCTTATCAGCCGTTTTATTTACAAATTCTATATAGCTTTCGTCCTCAAAACTTACCCTTAAACCAAGGTTTTGTGATAAAACTTTTAGCCGCCTTTTTTGTTCGGCGGCGGTGGTGCTGCTAAAAGCCGCAACAATTTTAAATACGTCGGCGCCAAGGTTTCCCTTTTCTAAAAGATATTCATTTGTTACCCTTTGATTTTTCTCCCTTGTTACCGCAAAAACGTCGCACGCTGCATTCAAAAGCTCTCCCGCAAGGACAGTAAAGGCCGCTCTTTCAATCGTATTTTTATATATAAGGCAGTTTTTGTACATTATTTCGGCGCCATCGTTACATATAAATACCACTCTGTTTTCTATGGGCTTTAAAAGCACCTTTAAATCCTTATAAGTCCTGCCGCTACTAACGGCAAAAATCTTTCCGCAGTCGGTAAGCTGTCTCACTTTTGTTATAAAGCTTTTTGAAAGCTCCCTCGACGGGGCCGTAAACAAGGTGCCGTCAAGGTCAGAAATTATCATATTAAACAAAGTATCACCTGTTTTTTGTGTTATTTTCCGTTTTGAAGTCTTTTAATACTAAGGGAAATGCGCTTTTTGGCCGGTTCTACGCCTATTACCATAACCTTTACAATATCGCCCACCTTAAGTACCTCGCTTGGGTGCTTTATAAAGCGGTTGCATATTTCGGAAATGTGTACGAGTCCGTCCTGATGAACGCCAATATCCACAAAAACGCCAAAATCAATAACATTTCTTACAGTTCCGTCCAAAACCATTCCGTCCTTTAGGTCGGCCATGTCTAAAATGTCGCTTCTTAGCGTTGGCGGTGCCAAATCCTCTCTGGGGTCTCGACCGGGTTTTTTAAGTTCCTTTGCAATATCAGTAACGGTGGGAACCCCAACCCCGCACTCTTCGGCTATTTTTTCCTTGCCGAACTGATTTAGCTTTTCTTCAATTTCAGAGAGCTTTCCACACTTAACGTCTTCGGCGGTATAGCCAAGTGTTTTTAAAAGCGTTTCGGCAGCAGAGTAGCTTTCGGGGTGAACACCGGTATTATCCAAAATATTCTTGCCACCCGCAATTCGCAAAAATCCTGCGCACTGCTCATAGGCCTTGGGGCCTAGCTTTGCCACCTTAAGCAGCGCTTTTCTGTCCTTAAAGCTGCCGTTTTCTTCGCGGTAGTTTACAATGTTTTTAGATATTGTAGCACTTAGTCCTGAAACCCTTGCAAGCAAGCTCGGTGATGCGGTATTAAGGTCAACACCAACCGCGTTAACACAGTCCTCAACAACTCCGTCAAGCGTTTCGCTAAGGCGGGCCTGCGGCATATCGTGCTGATACTGACCAACACCAATGGATTTGGGGTCAATTTTAACAAGCTCTGCAAGGGGGTCCTGAAGGCGCCTTGCAATAGATACTGCGCTGCGAAGTGAAACGTCAAAATCGGGAAATTCCTCGGCGCCGAGCTTGGAGGCCGAATAAACCGAAGCTCCCGCCTCATTAACCATCATATATTTAACCTTTGGCAGCTCTTTTATAAGCTCCGAAACAAAGATTTCCGACTCCTTAGAGGCCGTACCGTTACCAATAGCAATAGCCGTAACGCCGTGTTTTTTAATCAGTGCGGTCAGAACCCTCGCCGCCTCTTCCTTTTTGTTGTGGGGAGGAGTTGGGTATACCACCGACGTATCCAGCACCTTACCTGTGCCATCCACAACCGCAATTTTACATCCCGTTCTGTATGCGGGGTCAAAGCCAAGGGTTACCCTATCCTTAATGGGGGGTTGCATTAAAAGCGGCTTTAAATTGGCACCGAACATTTTAATTGCCTGCTCGTCGGCCATATCGGCAAGGGAGGCGCGTGTTTCCCTTTCAACCGAAGGAAAAATCAGTCGGTCAAAGCTATCCTCTGCGGCCGCTTTTAAAAACTCGTCAAAATCACTTTTCTCGCTCTTTGCTCTTGCAAAAAGTATGCGGAGCGCCTCATCCCTCGGCACCTCCACGCCTACCTTTAAAAACTTTTCCTTCTCACCACGGTTAATGGCCAAAATGCGGTGGCTTTGGAGCTTCGAAATTGGCTCCAAAAAGTCATAATAAAGTCTGTAAACACTGTCCTCTTCTGTAGCCGCCTTAGAGGAAAGAAAGCCCCTTTTATTGATAAGCTCGCGAAGAAGGCGCCTGATTTCTGCATTGTCGGATAAATTTTCGGCAATAATATCAGATGCACCTACAAGTGCCTCCTCGGCCGAAAGCACGCCCTTTTCCTCATCTATAAATTCTGCCGCTATTTCGGGGAGCGGGCGGCTATCAGAGGATGTAAAAATTATATCCGCTAAGGGCTGCAAGCCCTTTTCCTTTGCAACCGTTGCTCTTGTACGGCGCTTTTGCTTAAAGGGCCTGTACAAATCCTCAACCTCGGCTAAGGTTTTGCCAAGAAGTATTTGCTCTTTAAGCTCTTCTGTCAGTTTTCCCTGCTCTTCAATAGAGGCAATAACCTCTGTTTTTCTTTGTTCAAGGTTACGAAGATACTGCACCCTGTCGGCCAGCGTTCTTATAAGCTGGTCGTCCATTGTGCCATGCATTTCTTTTCGATAACGGGCAATAAAGGGTACCGTATTGCCGTCGTCTAAAAGTGTTATAACGTTCTCGGCATATTTAGGTAGAATATTAAGCTCTTTGGAAACTGTTTCAATAATCTTTTGCATTCAAATTGCGCCTTCCTAATTTGATTGATAACTTATTTTAAGTATACCAAAGCGTAAAACCTTTGTCAAACGACATTTTATTTTTTAAATATTTTTATATTTTTAATATAAAACTGCCCCACTTACTGTGAATTTAACCTTAAAACTGCCTAAAACCACCCGCTCTTGCCCATTTTTTTGTTACAAAGTAAATAAATTTCAAAAAATTGCCACTTTTTTTAAAAAAACACTTTAAAAATCTTTTTAAAACTGTTATAATAAATTGCTACCATAAATTTTATGGTTATCATAGATGAGTGCGCCCTTTGGCGGAGCTCACGTTTTAAGAATGTAAAAAATTTAGGAGGTTTTTTCTAATGAGCAAAAAGTTTGTTTATCTTTTCTCAGAAGGCGACGCTTCCATGCGCGAACTTTTGGGCGGTAAAGGTGCTAACCTTGCAGAGATGACCAAAATCGGTCTTCCTGTTCCTCAGGGCTTCACCGTTACCACAGAGGCTTGTACTCAGTATTATGAAGACGGCCGCAAAATCAACGAAGACATTCAGAAAGAGATTATGGAGTACATCGATAAGATGGAAGGTATCACCGGTAAGAAATTTGGTGATAAGACCAATCCTCTTCTCGTTTCGGTTCGTTCCGGTGCTCGTGCTTCCATGCCCGGTATGATGGATACTATTTTGAACCTCGGTCTAAACGAAGAGGTTGTAGAGGTTATGGCTGCTCAGTCCGGCAACGCTCGTTGGGCTTATGACTGCTACCGTCGTTTCATTCAGATGTATTCTGACGTTGTTATGGAAGTTGGTAAGAAGTACTTTGAAGAGCTTATCGACAAAATGAAGGAAGAAAAGGGCGTTTCTTTGGACGTTGAGCTTACTGCTGACGACCTTAAAGAGCTTGCTAACCAGTTTAAAGCTGAGTATAAGAGCAAAATCGGCAAAGACTTCCCCAGTGATCCTAAAGAACAGCTTATGGGCGCTGTTGAGGCAGTTTTCCGTTCTTGGGATAACCCCCGCGCAAACGTTTACCGTCGTGACAACGATATTCCTTATTCTTGGGGTACCGCTGTTAACGTTCAGATGATGGCTTTCGGTAACATGGGTGATGACTGTGGTACCGGTGTTGCATTTACTCGTGACCCCGCTACAGGTGATAAGGGTCTTATGGGTGAGTTCCTTACCAACGCACAGGGCGAGGACGTTGTTGCAGGTGTTCGTACTCCCATGCCTATTGCTGAAATGGCTAACAAATTCCCCGAGGCATTCAAACAGTTCAACGAAGTTTGCGCTACCTTGGAAGACCACTATAGGGATATGCAGGATATGGAATTTACCGTTGAGCACGGTAAGCTCTTTATGCTTCAGACCCGTAACGGTAAGAGAACCGCTAAGGCAGCTCTCAAAATCGCTTGCGACCTTGTTGACGAGGGTATGATTGATGAAAAGCAAGCAGTTGCTATGATTGACCCCCGTAACCTTGATACACTTCTCCATCCTCAGTTCGGTACTAAGGCACTTAAGGCTGCTACTCCTGCAGGTAAGGGTCTTGGCGCATCTCCCGGTGCTGCTTGTGGTAAGGTTGTATTTACAGCTGAAGACGCAGAGGCATGGAACGCAAGAGGCGAGAAGGTTGTTCTTGTTCGTTTGGAAACCTCCCCTGAAGATATTACAGGTATGAAAGCTTCTCAGGGTATCCTCACCGTTCGTGGCGGTATGACCTCTCACGCAGCCGTTGTTGCTCGTGGTATGGGTACCTGCTGCGTTTCCGGTTGCGGCGATATCATTATGGACGAAGCTAATAAGAAGTTCACCCTTGCAGGCAAAACCTATAACGAGGGCGACTACATTTCTATCGACGGTTCTACAGGTAACATCTATGATGGTATCATTCCTACCGTTGATGCTGAAATCGCTGGTGAGTTCGGCAGAATTATGGATTGGGCAGATAAGTACAGAACCCTTAAGGTTCGTACCAATGCTGACACACCTACCGACGCTAAAAAAGCTCGTGAGCTTGGCGCAGAGGGTATCGGTCTTTGCCGTACTGAGCATATGTTCTTCGAGGCAGAAAGAATCGCTGCATTCCGCGAGATGATTTGTTCTGATACAGTAGAAGGCAGAGAAGCTGCTCTTGCTAAGATTCTTCCTTATCAGCAGGGCGACTTTGAAAAACTTTACGAAGCTCTTGAAGGCAACCCCGTTTGTACCCGCTTCCTTGATCCCCCCCTCCACGAGTTCGTTCCTACTGAAGAGGCTGACATCAAAGCTTTGGCAGACGCACAAGGCAAAACTGTTCAGGATATCAAAAACATCATCACTTCTCTCCATGAGTTCAACCCCATGATGGGTCACCGTGGTTGCCGTTTGGCAGTTACCTACCCTGAAATTGCAAAGATGCAGACAACTGCTGTTATCCGCGCAGCTTTGAACGTTAAGAAGGCTCATCCCGATTGGAACCTCGTTCCCGAGATTATGATTCCTCTTACCGGCGAAGTTAAAGAGATGAAGTTCGTTAAAGACGTAGTTGTTGCTACTGCTGATGCTGAAATTGCAGCTGCAGGCGTAGAGCTTAAGTACGAAGTTGGTACAATGATGGAAATCCCCAGAGCATGTCTCACCGCTGACGAAATCGCAACAGAGGCTGAATTCTTCTGCTTCGGTACAAACGACCTTACTCAGATGACATTTGGCTTCAGCCGTGATGACGCTGGTAAGTTCCTTTCCGCATACTATGACAGCAAAATTTATGAGAACGACCCGTTTGCAAAGCTTGACCAGAACGGCGTTGGTGCTCTTATGGAAATGGCAGTTGCTAAGGGTAAAGCAAGTGGTAAGGACCTCCACTATGGTATCTGCGGCGAACACGGCGGCGACCCTGTTTCTGTAGAATTCTGCCACAAGATTGGTCTTAACTACGTATCTTGCTCACCATTCCGTGTTCCGATCGCTCGCCTCGCAGCAGCTCAGGCTGCTATCAAATATGGGGAGGACTAATCTGTACTTCAGTTTTAAGGTTAATTTCGACCAAGCAGAAGCATACAGAAAATCAACAGACCAATATCTTCGTGCAAAACAGTGGGAAGATTTAACTGT
>JAZQSV010000058.1:0-9100 GCA_045630265.1 Acutalibacteraceae bacterium | reverse complement strand
ACTTGTTGGTGTTACTCCAGAGGACTTTGGCAGTGAACCGCTGGACGGAATTGATTTTCAGATTAAAATAGAAAAAGCCGCCTTTAAAGCTACAGGTGGGTACTCTGCCCCCTGCCAAACTGTTGGCAGTTTTCTGTACGGCGATAAAAACATTAAAGGCGAGGTCGAACCCAGTATTTTACCTGCCCCAACCTTTTGTGATTTAGATAAAATACTGCCCGACTTTGTAATAACAGCTTTGAAAGAAGCGTTACCGCTTTTTGAAAGGAAAATTAGCGGTTTTGCTTCCTCTTGTGCTATTCTTACCGCCCCCGAAACAAGAAGCTCATCCCCCGTTAAAATAATAAGAAATGATCTTTTTGAAAGTAATATTGAGGGCATTTTCCCTGCAGGAGAAGGTGCAGGATATGCGGGTGGAATTACCTCCTCCGCGGTTGATGGAATTAAGGTTGCAGAGGCTGTGATAAATAAAATTAACCTATAAATTGTTTATGCTTATGTTTACATCCGACAAGCGGTCGATTAGCCATTCGTAAACGGTTTTCGGTTTCGTATTTTGCACTTTCGTCTTAACAAAGCCTTCTTTAAAGTTCAATATTTGGTGCTTACCCACCGAAAAAGCATAAACCTTTTTACTTAAATTTCTGATCGGCTTGCCCTCAAAACGCAGGGTAAGCCGAATTTGTTTATTAGAAAACTTAATTTTAATAAAAACTTTTTTATCTACGGAATTTTGCGCCGCATCAAATATAAGCTTACAAATGAAAAATTCAAATCTTTCTGCCAAGAAGTAACCATTTGCCTCACCCTCAACATCAAAAAGCAAATTGATTCCTTTAAAATACGCAAGAAGTGAATAGGACGTTAGCATATTTTTAAGCTCTGTTTTAATATCAGTATTCTTAGTTTTACTAAATCCAAAGTTAGCTATTTCGCACTCTCTTAATAAATAATACTCCCTTATTCTGGGTTTTGTATAGCCAAAATGAATAAACTCGTCAAAAATTTTTTGTCGTACGGCAGATTTGGGCAAAATTTTATTGTTAATATCGTACATATATACACCTTTCAAGTAGTATTTTTTTGCTAAATGGAACGAAATTTACAAAATGTATAAAATTCTTAGTTAAAATTTAAACAAAGTTCTTGCAAAATAGGTAAAAAAAGGGTAAAATAAATATATAAATTTTAGGAGGTAAAATTATTATGGTTAAAGTTGCTATTAATGGTTTTGGTCGTATCGGCCGTTTGGCTTTCCGTCAGATGTTCGGCGCAGAAGGTTATGAGATTGTTGCTATCAACGATCTTACCGATGCTAAGATGCTTGCTCACCTTCTTAAGTATGACTCCGCTCAGGGTCGTTATGCAAAAGCTGACACTGTTGAAGCTAAAGACGGCGCTATCGTTGTAGATGGCAAAGAAATTAAAATCTATGCAGAGAAAAACGCTGCTGACCTTCCTTGGGGTGAAATCGGTGTTGACGTTGTTTTAGAGTGCACAGGTTTCTACTGCTCTAAGGATAAGGCACAGGCACACATCGATGCAGGTGCTAAGAAGGTTGTTATTTCTGCTCCCGCAGGTAAAGATCTTCCCACAATTGTTTACAGCGTAAACGAGAATACTCTTACTGCTGAAGACAACATTATTTCTGCTGCTTCTTGTACAACTAACTGCTTAGCTCCTATGGCTAAAGCGCTTAACGACTATGCACCTATCCAAAGCGGTATCATGACTACTGTTCATGCATACACCGGCGACCAGATGGTTCTTGACGGCCCTCACAGAAAGGGTGATCTTCGCCGCGCACGTGCAGCTGCTGTTAACATTGTTCCTAACTCCACAGGTGCTGCAAAGGCAATTGGTCTTGTAATTCCCGAACTTAACGGCAAACTCATTGGTTCTGCTCAGCGTGTTCCCGTTCCCACCGGTTCTACAACTCTTCTTGTTGCAGTTGTTAAGGGTAAGGACGTAACTGTTGAAGGAATCAACGCTGCTATGAAGGCCGCTTCTTCTGCTTCCTTTGGTTACACTGAGGAACCCCTTGTTTCTTCCGATATTATCGGTATCACCTACGGTTCTCTCTTCGATGCTACTCAGACAATGGTTGCTAAGATTGATGAGGATACCTATCAGGTACAGGTTGTTTCTTGGTATGATAACGAGAACTCCTACACCAGCCAGATGGTTCGTACAATTAAATACTTTGCAGAGCTTAACTAATATTGGTTAATTACTGCTTAGAAAAAGAAACCGTTTTGCAATAGCGAAGCGGTTTTCTTTTTCTTAAAAATATTATTCACCAAATTGAATTTTTAATGCAAAAGCGGTGTAGCAAACAGCTACACCGCCTTATCTGTTTTTATTTAATTTCTGCTACGGTTACTCCGTCCTCACCCTCACCATAAACGCCAGGTCTTTGGGTTTTGATAAGAGGATGGTTTCTAAGATGTGCACGTACTGCCTTTTTAAGCACGCCCGTACCCTTGCCGTGAATTATGGTAACAGTTTCAACTCCCGCCAAAACTGCCTCATCAAGGAATTTATCAACCTCCATAATTCCTTCATCAGAAGCAAAGCCGCGAATATCAAGCTCTCGCTTTGCATTCCTCTCGCTTTTTGGTGTAAGCCCTGTAACCTTTCTTCTTGCAGGCTTCCGTTCTGCTTTGCTTTTCAAGTTTTTAACAAGCGAAACATCATCAATCTTAACCTTAGTTTTAATAGAACCAATAACTACAAAAACAACTTTTCCATCATCACTTACCGATTCTACAGTGGCTTCCCTTGAAAAGCCGGACACCTTAATAATATCTCCCACTACAAGCGGTCGGTCGGGTTTTTCAATTATGGACTTTTCTGTTGTATCCGTTGCATCGACACTTTGCTCAATGCCTTTAATTGATGCCTTAGCAAGACTTCTGGCCTTTTGCAAGCTCTCAGCTGTATTTTCCTTATTTATTGACTTTTTAAGCTCCTCAAGTTCATTTAAAAGGCGATTAGAGCGCTCTCTTGTATCCTCAATAATAAGGTTAGCCTGTTCCCTGGCTTTATTTGTGATTTTCTCCTTCTCGGCCTGAAGTTCACTTAAACGCTGACTTGCGCTTTTTCTTGAAAGCTCAAGCTCAGATCTTATTTTAATTGCTTCTTCCCTTTCCTTATTTGCCTGCCTGTACGCTTCTTCAAGCCTTCCTACAAGTGCTTCAAATCTACCGTTTTCGGCCGAAACATTTTGTTTCGCAGCCTCTACGATATCGGCGTCAAGTCCAAGGCGTTTTGAAATGGCAAAAGCGTTGGAGCGTCCCGGTACGCCAAGCAATAAATTATAGGTTGGTTTTAAGGTCTCAACATTAAACTCGCAGCTTGCGTTTTGCACACGGTCCCCTTCTAGCGCATATGCCTTAAGCTCTGCATAATGGGTAGTAGCCACCACAGTAGCATTTCTCTGCATTAGTTTGTTCAAGATTGAAATACTGAGTGCTGCACCCTCTATAGGGTCGGTGCCCGAACAAAGCTCGTCAAAAAGCACCAAACTTTTTTCGTTTGCATGTGCCATAATTTTAATTATATTTGTCATATGGGAGGAAAATGTTGAGAGGGACTGTTCTATACTTTGTTCATCGCCGATATCGGCAAAAACCTCGCTGAATACGGCAAGCTCACTACCATCATCAACAGGTAGCATAAGCCCGGCCTGACCCATCAGCGTTAAAAGACCAACGGTTTTAAGGGAAACAGTTTTACCGCCCGTATTAGGTCCAGTAATTATGAGCTGGCTATAGTCTCCACCAAGCTCCACAGTAATAGGAACTACCGTCTTAGCAGAAATTAGCGGATGTCGTGCCCTTTTAAATTTAATTTTATTATTATCATTTATGCTGGGGAAAGACGCCCTCATAGAATAACCTAGATTTGCCTTAGCAAAGCACAAATCCAAATATACCATTGCTTCAAATGAAGTAAGAGCAGTATCTGCAAACTGGGCCGCCTCAATCGACATTTCGGTTAAAATTCTCTCAATTTCTTCCCGTTCCTTACCCTGCAAAACCTTAATTTCATTATTGATTTCAACAACCGAAATCGGCTCTATAAAAAGTGTTGCCCCTGAAGATGATGTGTCGTGCACAAGACCTTGAATTTGAGCGCGATGCTCAGCCTTTACGGGGACTACGAATCTACCCTGCCTTTGGGTTATAATCGCCTCTTGCAAATGGGTAATATGTTTGGGGTCGCGTATTATCTTATCCAACCTATCCCTGATATTCATAGAGGCATTTTTAAGTTTTCGCCGTATATCACTAAGCGCAGGAGAAGCGCTATCGCTCATTTCCTCCTCACTTTTAATGGAGAAAAAGATTTTATCCTCAAAATACCTATTAGGAGTAAGCGCATCAAAATATTCATCAAGAGATGTTTCGATACCAGCAAAAGAATCTCGCCATTGTTTTAAAAGCCGGATAGACCTTAAAAGCTCACCGATTTTCATAAGTTCTCTCATCCCTAGCATAGCGCCCGCCTTAGCCGATACAAAATAAGAACTTACGTTTTGTGCGCCGCCAAAGGGTGGTGATGAAAATTTTGCGATAAGAGTATAGGCGTCCATTGTTTGCTTTTGAAGTAGTTCTACCTTTTGTTTTGAAAAGGCGGGTAAAATCTCTTTTGCAAGCTCCTTGGTTTGCTCCATAGATGCCTTTTCACTAAGCAGTAGCAAAATTTTATCAAATTCCAACGCCCTTAGATGTTTTTTAGTATTATAATCCATTACATCAGTTCCTTATAAAAATCCAAAGTTTTAAAATGTGTATCACACTGCGTGGCAACGTATTTTTCACTAATACTTGAAAGAAGCTTTAAATCCTTATCGGGAATTTGAAAGCTGAATATCTTTGCAAAGTCGGAATATATTATATGGCGCATGGCCGCCAAAATTGTACTGTTAAGTGGTAAGAGCCCCACCTTGTCCTTTGCACATTCTTCACAGTACAAAAGACCGTCAAAAAAGGATAAAAATATTTTTTTACCCCTTATCTCCTCACACACTGTGCAGTTAACAAGGTCTGGCATATACCCCGCTAGTGATGCTAGGCGAAGCTCAGTAACGGCTTTAATTTGCTCTAAAGGTTTGCTCATTTTGGTTAATAAGTGCAGTGAATTTAAAATTAGCTTTAGATAATTGTCGGGCTCAAAATCCTCAGGGGTGATTTTTAAAATTATCTCACAAAAATACTGTGCTAATGCAAAGCCCTCAATATTGTATCTTAAATCAAAAAACAGTTCTATCGGAGTTACTTCTCCTACCTTATATGTATCTTTGGCCTTTGAAAGGGAAAAATCGGCATAGCAAAAAAGTGAAGTGGCTGCCGAATTTTTGCCCTTGATTTTTCTAGCGCCATTTGCAAATGCGCGCACTAAACCGTGTTCTCTTGTTAAAATAACAAGCAGCTTATCATTCTCACCTATTGGTGTTTCCTTTATTATTAGACCCTGCGTTTGAAGTTTCACCTTTGTTTTCACACTCCAAAGCCATTTTATTTTTTTCAAAAACGTAGTTTAAATACGACTCTACAGAGCCACTTTTTAAAAAGCTTTCCCATTTATCAGTGAATGCCACAAAAATCCCCCCACTGTTAGTAGCATTAGGTTTTTGTAGCATTTAATAAGTGGAAATTAAAGTCAATATATCCTAGGATATATCAAGCCCCAGGCTATGAATAATACCACCACGGTTTCTCCAGTCTTCCTTAACCTTTACCCAAAGATTAAGAGAAACCTTGGCACCGTAAAAGTTTTCTATATCACGTCTTGAAAGACTGCCGATTTTTTTAAGCATACTGCCGCCACGACCAATTATAATTCCCTTGTGGCTATCCTTTTCGCAATAAATGGTAGCGCCAACCTCTAAAATCGGCTCGCCCGCAGCATTATCACGCTCATAGTACTGTTCTATTTCAACTGCAGTACCGTGCGGCACCTCATCACTAAGCAGGGTGAGTATTTTTTCCCTAATCATTTCGGCTATCATTATTTTGTCGGCCTGGTCGGTAACTGTATCACTATCAAAATAATGCGGTGAGGGTTTTGCGAACTTGAAAATTTCCTCACAAAGTATATCCGTGCCGTCCCCATTTTTAGCTGAAAAAGGCACAACTGCCTCAAAAGGGAAAACCGACATATATGCTGCAATTATTTCTAAAAGCTTGTCCTTAGTATCTAACAGATCAATTTTATTTATTGCTAAAATCAAAGGCAGCTTACGTTTTTTGCATTCTTCAATTAAGGTAAGCTCTGCAGGGGGAAGACTGTTTGGGTCAAACTTAAATTTCGTTACCGCCTCAACCACTAAAACGGCCGCCTCAACATCTGAAAGACCGCTTTTAGTTGCCTTTGCCATGTGTTCATCCAGTTTGTTTTTCGGCTTATGAAAACCGGGGGTATCCACAAAGACAAGCTGTGTAGCGCACCTTGTTAAAACACCCATAATGCGTGTACGGGTTGTTTGCGGCTTGTCAGAAACAATAGCAATTTTTTGACCAACCGCAGAGTTAACAAAGGAAGATTTTCCAACATTTGGTCTGCCAATAACGGCAATAAAAGCCGATTTTGTTTCGGTATTCAATATACTTTCCTCCAAATTAGTCTTCATATGTATCTGCACTATCACGCAAAACTCCCAGTTTTGCTAAAACAAGTTCTTCTTTTTCGCGCATACGCATTTCTTCGAGTCCGCCGTTTACATGGTCATATCCTAGCAAATGAAGCATTGAGTGTACAGTTAAAAAAGCAAATTCTCTTTGAACGGAGTGCCCGTATGCTTCAGCTTGTGCCGTTGCATGGTCAACAGAAATTACAACATCACCAAGCATTTTTGCCCCGTTTTCAGGGTTTGTATCATAGACCCCATTTTCACCCAAAGGGAAAGAGAGTACGTCGGTAGATTTATCAATATTGCGGTGTGTGGCATTAAGTTCTTTAATCTCATCGTCGGTAACCAAGGTAACGTAAACCTCTGCGGACTCTAAAAAACCTTCAGTATCAAGCACAGCATTACAGGCACGGCGAATAAGCAACCTGATACCCGACGGAAGCTTATAGTTCTTTTGCTTATCTGTTATTACTACCTTCGTTTTTGCCATTTTACTTCCTCCTTGACTGTTCATGCCTTTCATATGCATTTATAATTTCCATAACAAGCTTATGTCTTACAACATCCTTGCCCGAAAGCCTAATAATAGAAATATCTTCGATACCCTTTAAAACAGTCATAATATCCTTAAGGCCCGAGTGTTTGCCATCAGGTAGGTCAATCTGTGTTATATCACCTGTAACAACCGCTTTAGAATTAAAGCCAAGACGGGTTAAAAACATCTTCATCTGTTCAGGGGTTGTATTTTGCGCTTCATCCAAAATAATAAAGCTATCATCCAATGTGCGTCCGCGCATATAGGCCAGTGGCGCAACTTCAATATCGCCGCGCTCTTGGTACCTTGCAAAGGCTTCAGGGCCAAGCATATCATAAAGCGCATCATAAAGCGGCCTTAAATATGGGTCTACCTTTTGTTGTAAATCACCGGGCAGGAAACCGAGTTTTTCACCTGCTTCAACTGCGGGACGAGTTAAAATAATACGGCTTACTTCTTTATTCCTAAATGCTCTTACGGCCATTGCAACGGCAAGATAACTTTTACCTGTACCCGCAGGACCAACGCCTATTGTAATGGTACTGCTTAAAATAGCGTCAAGGTACTTTCTCTGTCCTAGCGTTTTTGGTTTAATAGGACGACCCTTTGCAGTTATACAAACGGTATCCGAATCGGTAATTAAATGTAGCTTCTGGTCGTTATTTTCGCGAACAAGGGAGAAAACGTAGCTTAAATTTTGGTCGTTTATTATCTCGCCCTTGTCAATAAGCTTAATAAGGCCCTCAATACACCTAATAGCCATTAAAACGTTTTCGGGCTCGCCCTTGATTTTAATTTGACTTGAATGTGTAGAAACAGAAACCGAAAATTCCTTTTCTATTTTTTTGATGTTCTCATCAAAGCTTCCGAAAAGGTTGATAATATATTCAATTCTATCAATATTTATCGTCTGTCCAAACATTTAAACCCACCAAAAATCCTTTTAAGACATTATACCACATTTTACTACTGATTACTAGTCCCAATAAGTAATTTTTCTTCTCTACAAATGTCTTTTTCGCATAAAATTTTTGCAGTAAACTCTATGCCTTTTTCGTCTTCAATTTCACTTATTTCTTTCCCTAAAAGTTTACCATCACCAATAAAATTTTCTATTTTTTCATTTAATATTTTCTCAGCGCCCGATTTCATATTGGTTTTAGTAAAATAGTTTTCCCTTTCTTCTAAAAAATAAAAGGTTTTTGTAATCTTTCTGATGGGCAGATTTTTGCCAAACAGTTTTATATTATTAGATTTTATATCGCATTCGAAATCACCCGTAATTTCCCCAAAATATAAGGGTATTTTTAACGAAAAAATCTCAAGCACCGTCCGTTCTTTTGTCTCACCGGTTCTAATCTTTTCTTTAATTTTAAAATTTGAATAATATTTCAGCGTTTCTTCAATTTCAGCCGTTACAGTACCCCTTGCCCTTACAAGTTCGGTGTGTAATGTACTATATTCTACAATGCCGGAAATTAGCATATCACCCTTTCTTACTGCCTGACCAGGTTTGACAACTGCTGTGCCTGTTAGAGCTTCCACACTTTTAATTACACCATCATACTCGGCATAGATGTTAGAGGGTGTTGTATCTTCACTATCTTTTTTTGTAGTTTCCTTTACGTCTATAGTAACAGTACTTCCTTCAATATTTATGGCCGCCCACGAAAGCTCATTTACCTTTAATAGTAGTTCATTCCTTACTGTTTTAGCGTCAATACTGCTTGCCCTTACGCCCTCATAAATCCCTACCTCTTTTAAGCTGTTTATAATTTTTTCTGTATTTTCAAGTGATGTACCTGAAACATTTATACACCAAACAAAGCGTGACATTATAAAAAGATATAAAAAGAAAACAGTAAGGCCCGCTAAAAAGCCGTATCTTTCCCTATTCTTATATAGAAAAAACGGCAAACCAACCTTTG
>JAZQSV010000057.1:0-39781 GCA_045630265.1 Acutalibacteraceae bacterium | reverse complement strand
TTCTATATTATGCAAACTATCATTTTGCAGAAAGGTTTCACATGAGCAAAGGTTCCTATTACGAAAAATCGTGGAGTTATTCAAAATATAATAATAAGTATGACCCAAAGTGGCGTGAAACAAATTTCCCTGATGAGAATTTTTTCGGCAAGATAAATCTTTTTAAGTAATTATCTGGACTTATAAGCTTTAACAAGCAAATAAAGTTTTAAAACCTTTAAATTTTAATTTATTAGGAATTTTTTAAAATATATATTAAAGGATGAGCAAAATGACTAAGCACCCCTTTCCGCCTTTATATGATGAAAATTCAAAGGTACTTATTCTTGGAAGTTTTCCGTCTGTGAAGTCGCGTGAGCAGATGTTTTTTTACGGTCATCCGCAGAATAGATTTTGGAAGGTTATTTCTGCCGTTATGGGTGCCAATGTACCCACAAGCATTGAAGAGAAGAAACAGTTACTCCACGCAAAGCATATTGCTTTGTGGGATGTGATTGCTTCTTGTGATATTACAGGCAGCTCTGACAATTCAATTAAAAATGTTGTTGTAAATGATCTTACAGAAATTTTAAAAAGCGCTAACATCAAACAAATTTTCCTAAACGGTAAAACGGCCGAGAAGTACTATAACAAATATATTAAAGACACCATTGGTATAAAGGGTATCTACCTACCTTCAACGTCACCTGCCAATGCGGGGTGGAGTACTCAAAAACTGGTTGATGCTTGGAAGGTTATAAGGATGTATACGGACTGCTTTGGCTAACCTTTTCCATAAAAGCAATTGGTTGCATATTTTATATCGTTGGGGTAGCATAACTTTTTGTCAAATCAAAAATAATATTTCAAAGTAGCACACAAGGGTCCGCGAAAGCAGGCCCTTGTATATTATTCAGATACCTTTAAAAATAGTGTTGTAATTAGGGGATAATAATGATATAATTTTTTTGTATTCCTAGTTGGAAAAATTCGGAAAGGGGGAGAGTAGGGTGCTGAAAATAGGTATAGTATTATCCGGTTGTGCAGGTAAGGGCGCCTATGAAATTGGCTGTATGAAGGCACTTTTCGAGTTTTTTGGCACGGATTCTATTCGCGCTATCAGTTCGGCATCTATGGGCTCAGTTGTAGGGCACCCCTTTGCGCTTGGCCGCGTTGATGAATTGGAGCTTGGCTACCGCAGACTTGACAGTGGTGAATTTGGCCGCCAAATGCTTGCCATTTCCACTAATGATGCGGCGGTTAAGGCGATTGCCGATATACTTGGCGACGGCAAAAAACCACTTATGGAGCACTATGTCAGCATTTGGAACTTTACCAAGGGTAAGGTAGAATATATGCCCTTTCACACCCTTTCGGGCGAGCACCTTTTACAGTACGCGCGTGCGGCCATTTCCATTCCTTTTTTTAGTAGAGGAGTAGTAATTGATGATGAGCGCAAGCTCGATGGTGCATTTTTGGATAATATTCCCGTTTATCCACTGGTTGATAAGGATTTGGATATAATTTTCTGTGTATATTTCGATAATGAAAGCTATGTTTTTGAGTCGGAGGAGTTTGACCGAAAGATAGTAAAGCTTAATGATTTTCCTAATGCAGGACGTCTTGAAACACTAACCCAAGAAATTGGCTCTTACGATAGACAGTGTTCATACGGCTATGAATATACAAATAGGGTACTCGACAAGCTTTTTGACGGCAAGGACGAAAGTGAGTGGGTCGATGCTGTAGCTCAGTTTGATGACCATAGGAAGTACAAAAAGCGCCTTACCGTTGACGTGGTGCTTAACGGCATAAATGCGGCCGTTAAAAATTATTCGGGTGTACTCACAAAACGCAAAAAGGTAAAATAATAAATCCTTCGTCTGAGAAACGGGGGATTTTTTCTTTTGTTGTTTATTGTCAAATTTTGTGATATAATTTAGAAAATGTTAGAACAAGGGGAATATAAAATGAATATTTTAGAACTTTTTAGATTGTTCTTTACCCATAAGGATTTTTTGCCGCCTGCAGACAAGCTTATGGGTACAATTTTTACCCCGCTTCATTTTGCGGTGGCGGCTTTTTATTTTAGTTTAGTAATTGTCTTAGGACTGTATTTTTCTAAGAAAAACGAAAAGACAATTAAAAAAATGCTTTTTATACTTTGGCTTATTCTTATCATTTTAGAACCTACAAAAATACTTTGGGAAACATTTTCGGGGAGGGCAGTGAAATTTGAGGCAAGCGGAATTTTGCCGCTATATCCCTGCAGCATATTTATGTATGCCTTGCCTCTTGTTATATGGGGAGGTAAAACCCTAAGATATATGGGCTGTGGCTATATATGTACTCTGGGACTTTTGGGCGGCAGTATCAACTTTTTCTATCCCGCTAACGTGCTTAACAATTATTCGGCAATTTCCTTTGCGGGATTTCACACTCTTTTTTACCATGCTTCAATAGTTTTTTGCGCTTTGGTTATACTTCGTTCGGGGTTACATTCGTATAAAATGGCCATAAAGCCAATAGAATTATTATTGCCTATGGTACCTACACTGGCGGTGTCGGTTGTGGCAAATATAGTTAACTTTTCGCCCTTAAATTCGGATTATATGTTTTTTAAACTAAGTTCCTTTTTCTTCGCGCCAATAGGAGCCGCAACCCCTGACCTTTTGGGAGTGGTACTGGTTTATTTTATATACCTTATAATACATACTTTGCCTTATTTGCCTTTTTATTTTAAAAACAAAAATGTGCAATTTTGCTATTGAAGTTTTAAAAGTAATGTGCTATAATGTGAAACGATTTTTTGAAACCACATAAGGGAAGCGAATTAAAATGTACGAAACAACTAGAATATTAATAACCTTGTCAATAGCCCTGCTTTCGGGGCTTCTGCTTTCCAGACTTGCCAAAAAAGTGGGTTTGCCTGCAGTAACCGCTTATCTTGTAGCGGGTGTGCTTATAGGGCCATTTATGCTTGGAAGAATAGGTATTGGATTTAGCGGTGAGGCCAATTCGCCCGAGCATTATAAAATACTTTGCGATTTAGCGCTTGGTTTTATCGCCTTTGCCATTGGAAATGAATTCCGCCTTGCACAGCTTAAAAAAATAGGACGGCAGGCTACTATAATTGGTGTTTTTCAGGCAATATTTACAACACTAATTGTAGATGCGGCGCTTATTGGCATTTCTTTTATTTTGCCGGACGGTTATCTTCCTTTGCCGGCAGCAATTTTACTTGGTGCTGTGGCAACCGCAACCGCTCCTGCGGCGACACTTATGGTTGTAAGGCAGTATAAAGCAAAGGGCCCGGTTACCGATATTTTGCTACCGGTTGTAGCGCTTGATGATGCGGTAGGTCTTGTTGTATTTGCTATATCTTTTGGTATTGCAGGTGCTATAAACGAAGGGGCAATAGATATTGTTTCTATGATAGTTAATCCTATTTTAGAAGTAGTACTTTCACTAGGTCTTGGCGCAGTTATGGGGCTTCTTTTCACCCTTTGCGAACAGTTTTTCCATTCAAGGTCCAAGCGTATGGCTATTTCGGTAACCTTTGTTATGTTAACCGTAGCAATATCCTCGCTGAAATTTCAAATAGGCCCCATACATATAGCATTTTCGAGTTTGCTAGCCTGTATGATGCTTGGTACAATTTTTTGCAATATATGTGATTTTTCCGAAGAGCTTATGGAAAGGGCAGACCGCTGGACAGTTCCTATTTTGGTGCTTTTCTTTGTTATAAGCGGTGCGGAGCTTGATCTTTCTGTTTTTGCCAATTGGATATACGTTGTAATTGGTATGGCTTACATTGTTTTCCGTTCACTTGGTAAATATTTCGGTGCCCGTATTAGCGCTAAGGGTGTAGGGTGCGATGAAAATATAGTAAAATATTTAGGTATTACACTCCTGCCGCAGGCCGGTGTTGCTCTTGGTATGGCAAATCAGGCCCTTACATTTGGCGGCGAAATTGGTGTGCTTGTTCAAAGTATTACACTTTTTGCCGTACTGGTTTATGAACTTGTCGGTCCATACCTTACTAAGGTTGCCCTTACAAAAGCGGGCGATATAAAAACAGAGGGTAAAACCAGCGCTAGAATTAAAGGCGCTACCGAGATTAGACACTGATAAATGTTTGTTAATAAAAAATGCGATGCTCAAAATTTGAGCATCGCATTTTTAAATTCCATAAATATTTTCCTATTTATATTTATCACAAAGTGAGTTTATCTGGTCGGTAAGACGTGCGATTTCCTTATTTGAACTGTTTTTAAGACCCTCAATAACCTTAAGCAGTCTTTTGCCTGCAAAGAGTAGCTTTTCGTAAAGGTCATTCGCGCGAATTCTTGCAGAGTTTGCCTTTTCTATTTTGCGTATTGCACCTTTTTCTATGCACTCATTTAAAGCAAGGTCGAAGGCATCACCACTGTAGGGCGCGGTGGCAGTAAGCTGAAGCATATTTTCCACCGTTTCTGCAAAGCTATCACAAACCGTATCGTTTCCGTGGTTTACAAAGACTCTTTCGGGTACTTTTTCAAGATGGTATAGCCAGTTTATAAGCATATCCTTGTCGGCGTGACCGCTAATACCATCTATAGTTTGGATATTAGCGTGTATTGCAATTTCCTCACCAAACAGCTTTACCGAGGTGGCACCGTCTAAAAGCTTTCTGCCTACGGTGCCCTCCGACTGGTAGCCAACAAAAAGTATGGTCGAGGCCGATTTCCATAGGTTGTGCTTTAGGTGGTGCCTAATACGACCTGCCTCACACATTCCTGAAGCTGAAAGAATAACCTTAGGAGAAGGGTCTTCGTTTATAAGCTTAGAGTCATCTGCAGTAACAGATAGGCGAAGCCCCTCAAAGGTGATGGGGTTAATGCCTTTATCCAGCAGTTCCAGTGTTTCGGTGTCATAATATTCGGTAAGGCCGGAGGAGTAAATATTGGTGGCCTGCACCGCCAATGGACTGTCAACGTAAACAGGGAAGCCATCGTGCCCCTTTATGAGCCCTTGCTCCTTGATTATTCTAATAAGATACAGCAGTTCCTGCGTTCTACCAATAGCAAAGGAGGGGATAACAACGTTTCCACCCTTATCAAAGGTCGTTTGTAAAACGTTTGTTAGCTGTGCAATATAGTTGGGGCGCTCGCCGTGAAGTCGGTCGCCATAGGTAGATTCTATTATAACGTAGTCGGCCGCCGGTGGCATTTCGGGGTCGCGGATAAGGGGACGGTTTATATTACCTAAATCGCCCGAGAAAAGCAGGGTTTTTGTAACGCCGTCCTCGGTAACGGTAATTCGAATTGAAGAAGAGCCTAAAAGATGTCCCGCATCAGAAAAGGTAATTTTAATTCCGGGAAAAATTTCCTGCTCATTTTTATAGGAGGTATAGCGGAAGAGCTTAAGTGCATTTTCGGTATCTGCCATGGTATATAGCGGAATATATTCATCACCGCCTGAACGCTTGGCTTTGCGGTTACGCCATTCGGCTTCAAATTCCTGAATGTGCGCCGAATCGCGAAGCATAATTTCGCAAAGCTTATAGGTGGCCTCGGTGGAATAAATATTTCCCTTATATCCCTTATTTACCATGGCGGGGATTTTGCCCGAATGGTCAATGTGGGCGTGGGTAAGCAAAATAGCATCAATATCTATAGGGGATATAGGTAGCTCGCAGTTTTCGTATATATCGGCGCCCTGCTCCATACCACAGTCTATAAGAATATTTTTGCCGTTTGCTGTAAGAAGTGTGCAGGAGCCTGTAACCTCGTGTGCGGCACCTAAAAATGTTAGTTTCATAATGCTACCCCTTTACTAAATATGTTGGTTGATAGTTTTAATCTATGTATTATATTTTAACACAAAAACACTGTTTTTTCAATAAATAGGGGCCGCTTAGTTGCTTTTTGGAGCAATTTACTTTATAATATGCTTATAAAAAAATAGAAAAGGGTGTTTTTATGGGCGACTTTAATAATCCGCTACTCTATTTAATAAGCGGGGCAATAATTTTATTTATTGCAATTTATAGTCTTATATTTTTAATAAGGGCATATAAGGCGGGCATTAAAATAGGTATGGATAAGGCAAAACTTAAAAAAACCATTACTTCCAGCGCCACCTTCACGCTCCTTCCAAGCATTAGTATTTTGCTTGGTGTTATAGCGCTTTCGGGCTCACTTGGTTTGCCGCTTCCGTGGCTTCGTCTTTCGGTTGTCGGTGCTCTTCACTATGAAACAAGCGTTGCCGATATAGCGGCAAGAAGTATAGGGCTCGCAAACGGCCTTGCCGATAAAATTACTAATGAAGCATTTGTAACCATAGCGCTGCTTATGTCGGTAGGAATTATTTGGGGTGTTGTTTGTATGCTTCTTTTCGGCAAGATGTATTGCAAAAAACTACAGACAAATCCAAACAAAAAGTCAGGCGGCAAAAGCTTTGGGGATGATGCAATGGTAGCTATGTTTATAGGTCTTATCACTGCATATACAGGAAGCTATATAGGACAGGCCATTCAGTTTGCCGGCGGCAAGTTTACATATACGGGTCAGTATTTACAACTTGTTACCTTTGCATTTGCCGCTATTGCTATGATGGTGTTTAACTATTTCTCTGAAAAGAAAAATGCACAGTGGCTTGAAAACTTCTCCATTGCCGGCAGCATGCTTGTGGGTATGGCGGCGGCAGTTGCCACAAACATTATATTTTAAAAGGGAGGTCTACTAGAATGAATGATACTAAAAGAAAAGATTTTCTTGAAAGCTATAATAAAAACACACATATTTTAGGCAAAATTTTTCTTTCCATTGCAGTTTTAGCCATAGTAGCCGCACCTTTTTTAATGGGCTTTGTTTTGGATGCAATGCCAAATTTCCCTGCATTTTTTAAAGGCCTTGCTCAAATTGCAATTATCTACATACCTAGCTGTATAGTGGAATTTTTAATTTATACACCTATGCTTGGCGCAGGTGGCGGCTATCTCGCATTCGTTACAGGCAATCTTATAAATATGAAAATTCCTTGTGCTATAAATGCTAAGGATATAGCAGGTACTAAGAGCGGCACAACCGAAAACGAAATTGTGTCAACCCTATCTGTAGCCACCTCTTCTTTGGTTACTACCCTTGTAATTGCGCTTGGTGTTGCACTTATTATTCCGCTTACCCCTGTGTTGGAGGCCGAAGTACTGCAGCCCGCCTTTGCAAACGTTGTACCCGCACTTTTCGGCGCAATGGCTACAAGGTATTTCAGAAAGGGCAAAAAACTTGTTGCTATACCGCTCATTGTTATGTCGCTGCTATTTATTTTCGTTCCCTCTCTTATTGGAAGTGTAGGAATGTTAATGCTTGTAAGCGGCGCAATAACACTTGTTCATTCGTTTATCAGGTTTAAAAAAGCGGCAAAAGCAGAGGCCGAGGTTAAGGAGTAAGTTATGATTTATTTAATATACATACTTCAGGGTCTTTTGGCGGTTATTGTTTTACTGTTTAGCGTGGCACTTGTAAGAACACTTTGCCTTCCAAAACGCAAAACCCATTATGAACATTCTAAAGATGAAAAACGCCTCACAGAATATGCCGAAAAGCTGTCAAAAATGGTGCAGCTTGAAACTATATCGGAGAGAGGTAATGATAGTATAGAAAAGTTTTTGGAGTTCCATAAGCTTTTAGAAAAACTTTTCCCCACCGTTTTTGCAAACTGCGAAAAAACAAATATTGACGGCAACCTTGTGCTTAAATGGAAGGGCAAAACCGACAAGGCTCCCGTTTGGCTTATGAGCCATATGGACGTTGTTGAGGCAACGGGCGAATGGAAATACCCACCCTTTTCGGGCAAAATCGCCGAAGGTAAGGTTTGGGGCAGGGGAGCCGCCGATACAAAGTGCAGTTTAATGGCATTTTTACAAGCGGCAGAGGAAATGCTTCAAAACGGGTATATACCCGAATGTGACGTCTATCTTGCAAGCGGCTGCACCGAAGAAATAGGCGGTAGCGGTGGTCCAAAGCTTGCTAATTGGCTAAAGGAACAGGGAATCAAATTATATATGCTCTGCGATGAGGGTGGCAGTATTATTGAAAATCCCATTGGCGGTGTTCCGGGAAATTTTGCCGCAGTAGGTATTTTTGAAAAGGGCTACGGCGACCTTACCTTTGTTGCTAATAGCAGTGGAGGGCATTCAAGTGCTCCTGCTAAAAACACCCCTATTGCAAGACTTGGTAAGTTTATTGCAAGGGTGGAAACCAAGTATCCTTTCAAATCTAAAATTTCTCCCGCAGTTGCCGCAATGTTTAAAAATTTAGCGCCCTATGCTACGGGCTTTGGGCTAAGGTTTGTTTTTTCAAACCTATGGCTATTTGGACCCTTGCTTAAAAAGGTAATGCCCCTTATTAGCTCACAGGCGGCGGCCATGCTTAGAACAACTATTGCCTTTACAATGCAGTCGGGTTCGGACGGATATAACGTTATACCTCAAAAGGCAACCGTTTCGGCTAATATGCGTTTTATTCCGCATCAGTCAACCGATGAAAGCATCAAGATTATTACCGAACTTGCAAGTAAGTATAATATTGAAACCGAGGTTGTTTATAAAGGATATCCCTCCAGTTCGCTTGATTTAGAGGGAGAAGCATTTAAAATAACCGAGCAATGTATAAACAAGGTGTTCCCCGGTGTGGGAGTTATGCCCTACGTTGTAACCGGCGCTACAGATGCTAGGTTTTATGGCGAGGTGTGTGACAGCTGCGTAAGGTTTAGTCCTGTTTGCTATGGCCCCGAACAAATGGCGGGAATGCACGGGCTTAACGAGAATATAGAAATAGGAACATTGCCCATGGCGGTTGATTATTATAAGGAAATAATCAAGGCACAGGAAAATAGGAGATAGATTTCGGACGAAAAATGTAGAGTTTTGTTGAAAGAAAAATTAAATAGTTTAATGAAAAATGCAACATACAATATATTGTGTGTTGCATTTTTTTATGCAATTTTTTCAAAAATTTTTTAAAAAACTCTTGCAAATTTAAAAATAGGTGCTATAATGAATTTATGAAAGTGGTGGAAAGTGGAGTGAAAATCCATCACAAGTGCATAATTGTGGTGAAAGTGAGGGGAGATAAATGTTCTTTGGCGAGTATCAACATAATATAGACAAAAAGGGAAGAGCGTTTATTCCCTCTAAGTTTCGTGAAGAGCTTGGCGAAACATTTATAATATGCCGCAGTATTGATAGTAGGCCTTGCCTTAGAGTTTATTCTGAGGATGAGTGGAGAGTGCTTGATGAAAAACTTCGCGCACTTCCCGCCAAGGCAAGTGATTTTAAAAGAAAGATTTATTCAAGCGCCACTACTTTAGAGTGTGATGCTCAGGGTAGGGCACTTATTCCGCTAAAACTTCGTGAGTTTGCAAACCTTGAGGGTGAAGCAAGCTTTATAGGTATGTCCGACTTTTTTGAAATTTGGCGTCCCGATAATTGGAACGGTGAGGATGCAGGTTGCAGTGAAGACCGTATGGATGAAATTGCGGCGGAATATAACCTATAGTTAAAAGGAATTTTAAAATGGAATTTTCACATATTTCTGTGCTTTTAAATGAAAGCATTGAGGGGCTTAATATTAAACCAAACGGCATTTACGTTGATGGAACTGCCGGCGGTGGAGGACATTCCTTTCACATTGCCAGTCGTTTAAAGGATGGCAAGCTCTATGCACTTGACCGAGACCCCGATGCTATCAAGGCCGCTAGTAGACGGCTTGATGGCCTAAACGCACAGGTTATACTTTCAAATTTCAAGGATTTTGATACAGTGCTCGATAATTTGGGAGTAGAAAAAATCGACGGAATGCTACTTGACCTTGGAGTTTCGTCCTATCAGCTCGATAATATAGAGCGCGGCTTTTCCTACCACGGCGAGGCACCCCTTGATATGCGAATGGGGGATAACGGTGTTACCGCGGCCGAGTTGGTTAATAACTTGGAAGTGTCAGAACTTGCAAGAATATTAACCCTCTATGGTGAGGAAAAATTTGCCTATAAAATAGCTAAGGCAATAGAAAGGGAGCGCAATATTTCTCCCATTGAAACAACAAAACAGCTTAGCGAGATAATTTCCTCTGCCTATCCTGCCGCCGCAAGGCGGGATGGGCATCCCGCAAGAAAAAGCTTTCAAGCAATAAGAATTGCGGTAAACGGTGAGCTCGACGCTTTAAAAGAGGTTTTAGATAAGGCCTTTTACCGACTGAGTAAGGGCGGCCGCCTTGCTATTATAACCTTTCATTCCTTGGAGGACAGAATAGTAAAACAAACCTTTGCGGGCTATACGGTAGGTTGTACCTGCCCGCCTGATTTTCCCGTTTGTGTTTGCGGAAAAACGCCTGAGGGGAAGCTTGTAAATAAAAAACCTATAATTCCCAGTGATGAGGAAATAAGTTTAAATGCCAGGAGCCGAAGCGCAAAGCTTCGTATAATTGAAAGACTATAAAACTTTAAAAAACTTTAAGGAGGAGTAAAATTGAATAATCTAAAGTATTATCAAGATGGCCTTGCCTATGATTTTTCACTCTTTGCTCCTGCCGAAGATGTTGAAAGAAAGGCCAAAAGAAATAACGTTACACCCATTCCCGAAATCCAAAGAAGACGCTCTAAAATCCGTAAAGAAGCGGCTTTTAGGGTTAGCGGTAAGGTAAGCGCTATTTTGGTTACTGTTTTTATTGTTGCAATGCTTTGCGGAGGTATTTATCTTCGCTCACAAATTAACGAAACAGAGCATAAAATTGCAAAAATTAATAACGAAATAAGCGAAGCGGAAAGTAAGCTTGCCTCTATAAATTTTGAACTTGAGCAGAAGATATCCTATAGGAATTTAGAGGAGGCGGCCATTGCTCTCGGTATGAGAAAAATGGATAAAAACCAAATAGTTTACGTCCGCACAGTTAAAGAGGATAAGGTTGTACTCGGAGAGGGAGAATACTCAGCCGAGAATAAATCTAAATAATGAAACATAAGTATAATAGTATCAAAAAACGTCAGTAATCTTACTGGCGGATTTTGACTTTTTGTTACTTTTTAAAAATAGTACAAAGTAAGGGGGAACCTACAGTGCCAACACCTGGACCGACGAGAAAAATGCGACAAAAGATTTATGCCATTACACTCGCAATGGTTATTTTAACTGTGGGCACTACAGGTGTAAGTCTTTTTAACACAATGATTTTAAACGGTGAGGAATACCAAGCCAAGGCCTCTGCCCAACAGCTTCACGATGCCTATATAACTGCCGAGCGTGGTAAAATTTACGACACCAATATGAACGTTTTGGCAAAAAGCGCCACCGTTTGGACCATATATGCTACCCCTAACGATTTGCTTACCGTAAAGGAAGAAAACCGTGCGGTAGTCAAAAACAAAATCGCTGACGGACTTTCTGAAATATTGGGTCTGGAAAAGGAGAGCATTATTTCAAAGCTTGAAAAAACAACAAGCTACTACGTGGAACTAAAGAAAAACGTAAACGAAACCGACACAACAAAGGTCAGGGAGTTTTTAAAGGCCAACAGCAATTTAAAACTTAGCAACTATATTGGAATTGATGAATCCACAAGAAGATATTACTCTGAAAATATTGCTTCTACTGTTTTGGGCTTTGTAGGAACAGATAATCAGGGTCTTTCGGGACTCGAACTTCAGTACGACGAAGATCTTACCGGTGTTGCAGGACGTGTTGTTGCCGCTAAAAATGCGGTGGGCGCAGATATGCCCTTTAGCTACGAAAAGGTTGTTGACCCTAAACCAGGCAATTCTTTGGTAACAACTATTGATTCCTACATTCAGTATGTTGTTGAAAAGCATTTGGATGAAGCCGTTGTAACCAATAAGGTTTCTGAGCGCGGCGCTTGTGTTGTTATGAATGTTAAAACGGGCGCAATTTTAGCAATGGCTACCAAGGGCGACTTTGACTGTAATGACCCATTTACACTTAGCATAGAGGAACAAAAGATAGTAGATGAGTTGGAGGGCGAGGAACGAAGCAAAAAACTTGCTGAGCTTAGAAACCGTCAGTGGAGAAACAAGGTTGTTTCCGACCCCTATGAGCCCGGTTCTGTTTTTAAGGTAATTACTGCTGCAATCGGTCTTGAAGAGGGCGTTTGCAATTTAAATTCTACCTGCAATTGTCCCGGATATATTGTCGTGGCAGGAAGAAGATATAATTGTCACAAAAAAATCGGTCACGGCGTTGTTGACCTTGGCGCTGCAACCGACAGTTCTTGCAACCCATTTTTCATCAATCTCGGTCAGCTTATAGGTACAAATACCTACTCAAAATATTTTAAGGCATTTGGGCTTACCGAAAAAACGGGTATTGACCTTCCCGGAGAGGCAACATCTCAGTACCACAAGGAAGAAAATATGGGACCTACTGAGCTTGGCTCTACCGCCTTCGGTCAGACCTTTAAAATCACACCTATTCAGCTTATAACCGCAATTTCCGCTTCGGTTAACGGCGGATATTTGGTTAAGCCACATATAGTAGAGAAAATAATTGATGAAAAGGGCGAAACGGTCAAGGAGTTTAAAAATTCCTACAAAAGGCAGGTAATTTCCAAGGAAACCTCCAATATTGTTTGCTCGCTTATGGAGTCGGTTGTATCAAAGGGCGGCGGACAAAACGCCTATGTTGCGGGCTATAGAATTGGCGGCAAAACCGGTACTGCACAAAAGGTTGCAGAAATGCTTTCCAGCGGTCAGAGTGGACTTTATATTGCTTCATTTTGCGGTGTAGCGCCTATGAATGACCCCGAAATTGCCGTACTCTTCTTGCTTGATGAGCCACACGGCGACAATTATTACGGCGGTACAATTTCTGCCCCCGCAGGCGGTAAGATTTTGGCAGAAGTTCTGCCTTATATGGGCTACGAGCCACAGTATACTGAAGAAGAGGCACAAAAACTGGCAAAAACCGTTCCGAACGTAGTTGGAATGACGGTAAGTGAAGCAAGAACAGCCAGCACCACTGCGGGTATCTCCTACAAGGTAGTGGGCAACGGCGAAAAAATAGTAAAACAGCTCCCCGTAGGCGGCAGTTCGGTATATAATAACGGTGTTGTAATTCTTTACACCGAAGAAACGGGTGAAACCGAAAAGGTAAAGGTACCCTCATTTATGGGACTTACCCTTTCTCAGGTAAACACCCTTGCCGCACAGTACGGACTGAACGTTTCCTTCAAGGGTAATACAAATTCCCTCAAAGCGGTTGTTTCTTATCAACAAAGCGTAGAGGTTGGTAGTGAGGTTGAACGCGGAAGCGTTGTTGAGGTTTACTTCAGAAGTAACGAAACAGGGGATATAGGAGCATAAATTAGTTTAGCATTTTTTCTTAAAATGAAGAAAGGAAAAGCAATGAAACTTAAAAGTGTACTGCAAAACCTCCAAGGTGGGGTTGGTGACATCGAAATAACACACGTTACAAGCGACTCGCGTCTTGTTAAAGACGGCTCAATTTTCGTTTGCATAAAAGGTCCCCAAAACGACGGACACGATTTTGCAAAGTCTGCACTGGAAAAGGGTGCGGCAGTAATTGTTTGTGACAGAGATTTAAATTTGGAAAATCAAGTAATAGTTAAGGATACACATACTGCCTTAGCTATGCTTCTGGATGCGCAGTACAATTATCCTCTGAAAAAATTAAAGTTAATCGGCGTTACCGGCACAAACGGAAAAACATCGGTTTGCAACATTTTAAAATTCATTTTGGAAAGCAAAGGACATAAAACTGGTCTATTAGGTACTGTTGAACATTTAGTGGGTGACGAGGTTATTCCCTCTAACAATACCACACCCGGTGCGGCAGAACTCAGATACCTTTTTGCTAAAATGGTGGATGCAGGTTGCGAATATGCAGTTATGGAGGTTTCCTCCCACGCTTTAGACCAAAGAAGGGTAGAGGGTATTGAGTTTGAGGCGGGAATTTTTACAAACCTTACACAGGACCACCTAGACTACCACGGAAGTATGGAGGAGTACTTCCTTGCAAAAGCAAAACTTTTTGAAAAATCAAAACGTGCTATTATAAACATTGACGACGATTACGGCAAACGCCTCGCACAAATGGTAAAATGCGAATGCTTTACCTATTCAGCTAAGAGTGATGAGGCAGATTTTACCGCCAAAAACATTGAAGTACTTCAAAATATGGTTAAGTATGATATGGCGGGATTTGGTGTTATCGGCAGAATCCGACTTAACATTTCGGGTAAATTTTCGGTTTATAATTCCCTTGCTGCGGCGGTTTGCACTAGAGAGATGGACATATCGCTTGAAGACATAACCTCAGCCCTTTCTAATATGTGCGGTGTTAAGGGAAGAATTGAAAATGTGCCTACGGGCAGAGATTTTACGGTTATTATTGACTATGCCCACACCCCCGACGGACTTCAAAATATACTCACCACCTTCCGAGATTGTGAGAAGAATAGATTGGTGGTTTTGTTTGGCTGCGGCGGAGATAGAGATAAGACTAAAAGGCCAATTATGGGCGCTATTGCGGCAAGACTTTCTAACTTTGTTATCGTTACAAGCGATAATCCGAGAACCGAAGCGCCAATGGCAATAATTGATGATATTTTAAAGGGAATGAAAGGAATTCATACTCCTTACAAGGTAATAGAAAACAGGGTAGATGCAATAAACTATGCTATTAAAACTGCCAAAGCAGGAGATATTATTATTCTTGCGGGTAAGGGTCATGAAACCTACCAAATTATTGGAACAGAAAAATTCCCCTTGGATGAAAGAGAAGTTGTTAAAAAGGCCCTAGAGGGTCTTAGATAGGAGAAGTAAATGATTAGTTTAACTTCAGTAGTTACTGCGATTATAGGATTTTTTACGGTATATATTTTGGGTTTCTTTGTTATTCCGTATTTAAAAAAGCTTAATTTCGGGCAGACTATTTTGGAAGATGGCCCCAAATGGCACTCCGGCAAGCAAGGCACCCCTACAATGGGCGGTATTATGATAATTGCAGGAACAGTTGTTGCTGTTTTACTAGGTCTTGCCTACGGACTTATTGCCAAGGAGCCCGTTATTGAAGAGTTATCGATTACAAGTAAAACAGTGAGATGGTTAGCGGCCCTTTGCCTTGCGCTGTTTATGGGTCTTATCGGTTTTATTGACGACTATATTAAGGTGGTTAAAAAGCGAAATCTAGGTCTTACCGCCCGTCAAAAAACCTTTGCTCAGCTTATAGCTACAACCGTCTATTTAAGCGTTTTGCTTTTCTTTGGCGGTATGCAGTCAACCTTTATTCCGTTTGTTGGCGAGGTTCCGATTACCCACGGTGTTGGACTTATTTTCTGGCCCATATCACTCTTTTTTATTTATGGCTTTATAAACGCAGTAAACCTTACCGACGGCATAGACGGTCTTGCATCTTCTGTAACACTTGTTGTGGCTTGCGCTTTTATGGTAATTGCAAGTATAGCAAAGGTAAGCGGTGCTAATCTTCTTGCTTCTGCTACTGCAGGCGCTTGTATCGGCTTTGTAATGTGGAATTCCCATCCTGCTAAGGTATTTATGGGTGATACCGGCTCACTTTTCCTTGGCGGTATGGTTGTCGGTCTTTCCTTTGCGGTGAATGCACCAATTTTACTTATTTTAATTGGTATTATATATCTTATAGAAGCATTATCTGTTGTAATTCAAGTTGCATATTTTAAGAAAACAAGAAAAAGAATTTTCAAAATGACACCTATACACCATCATTTTGAAATGTGCAAATGGAGCGAGGAGAAAATTGTTTTTGTATTTTCCTTTGTAACCTTAATCGGTGCAGTACTTGCAGTACTTTTATTTGCACTAAAAAGTTTTTAATTTAGATTTTAGAAGGGGGTAGCAAAATGGAAGAAACCAAAAGGGTTGACCTTAGGCAAAAACCCGAAAGGGAAAGCTTTTGGCTAAAGGGCAAAATGGATTATACGTTTTTAGCTCTTATTCTTATTTTGCTTACCACAGGTCTTATAATGCTTTTCTCGGCGAGCTATGCTTTCGCGCTTGTTGAGGAAGGGGACAGCTATCACTACATTAAAAGACAACTTATTTTTGCGGCTATTGGACTTACTGCAATGTTTATTGCCTCAAAAATCAATTATAGATTTTATCGAAAAATAGTGTGGTTAATTTACGGTGTATGTACAGTTTTGCTTGGTGCATTACTTATTTTACCGCCACTTGTACCCGGAGCAACCCAAAAAAGGTGGATTCCCATCGGGCCTATAACATTTCAACCGTCGGAGATAGGAAAATTCGCTGTTGTTTTGGCGCTCGCACACATTATTTCGAAAAATTATAAAAAAATGGGCACATTTAAACACGGTGTTTGTTTGACCGGTTTAATAACCGCCGTAATCGGCTTGCTTGTTCTTTTTGAAACCCACCTTTCGGCAGCTATAATAATTTTTGGAATAGGAATTGTTATGATGATTGTCGGCGGCACTAAGGGTAAATACTTTTTAGCGCTCTCTATCCCCGTGGCTATAATTGGCGTAGTTTTGGTTGTAAGCGGTTACGGTATGGACCGAATAACTTATTGGTTTCATCCCGAAGCTGACCCAACAGGTAAGGGATACCAAACCTTGCAGTCGTTAATGGCTATTGGCTCGGGCGGACTTTTCGGTAGGGGATTTGGTCAGTCTAGGCAAAAGTACCTATGGGTGCCCGAACCACAAAACGACTTCATCTTCTCAATAGTTTGTGAAGAACTGGGGCTTATAGGAGCTATGGTTATAATTCTTCTTTTCTGTGCCTTGGTTTGGCGCGGCTTTACAATAGCAAGAAAGGCGCCTGATAGGTTTGGCAGTTTAATGGTTGTAGGCCTTATTTTTCAGGTTGGCTTCCAAGCGGCGCTTAATATTTTGGTTGTTACAAATACACTTCCTAATACAGGAATAAGTCTTCCGTTTTTTAGCTATGGCGGAACGGCGCTTATGGTACTTTTGGCCGAAATGGGTGTTGTTCTTTCGGTTTCAAGATGTACAAAAATGGAGAAAAGTTAGGGTATAGCACTCTACCCTAAGCAAATTTTCTAAAAGGAGCTTTTTGTTATGCATATTTTATTTGCAGGTGGTGGAACTGCGGGACATATTAATCCAGCCCTTGCAGTAGCTTCATTTATAAAAGCAAAGCACCCTGATGCAAGAATAAGCTATATCGGGAAAAAAGGCGGCATGGAAGAGCGCCTTGTAGCAAAAAGCGGTTTCGATTTTTACGGAATAGATGTTGCTGGCTTTCAAAGAAAGCTTAGCGTTAAAAATATTGGCAGAAATATAAGTGCGGTTTATAAGGTTGTAGTATCTTCTTATAACTGCAAAAAACTGCTTAATACTTTAAAACCCGACGTGGTTGTGGGTACGGGAGGTTACGTTAGCGGTCCAGTGCTTCGCACGGCCGCAAAACTAGGGATTAAAACCGCAATTCACGAGCAAAATGCATTTCCCGGTGTTACAACCAAAATGCTAACGCCACTCGTAGATACCGTTATGCTTGCAATGGTAGAGGCAAAGGAAAGATTAAATCTTAAAAAAGAGCCTGTAATTACAGGTAATCCCGTAAGAAGCAATTTCGGTATTTGGAGCAAGGAAGAATGTAAAGAACGTCTTTTACTTAGTGGAAAAACCGTTATACTTTCTTCGGGCGGCAGCTTGGGCGCAAGACCTATAAATAGTGCCGTTTGCGCTTTAATTTCCGCTATGTGGCAGAAAAAGGATATTGTTTTTATCCATGCGGCGGGCAGGGCTAACTACCAAAACTGTGTAGATGAGCTTGAAAAGCTAGGCGTTGACCTTACTGCAGAAAATGTTAAGGTTTTGGACTATATTGATAATATGGATGAATGTATGGCGGCGGCCGACCTTTTAATCTCTAGGGCGGGGGCAATAACCCTTAGCGAAATAGAAATTTCGGCAAAGCCCGCAATTTTAATACCCTCTCCTTACGTTGCAGAAAATCATCAGTATCACAATGCTATGGCGCTTAAAAATATAGGTGCTGCAGAGGTTATAGAAGAAAAGAATTTAACTGGCGAAGGCTTAATTAGAACAGTAAATGAGCTTATAAGCGATAGAACTTCCTTGGATAAAATGGGCAAAAAGGCAAATTCCATAGCAATAACCGATTCTTGCGAAAGAATTTATAGTGAAATAATGAAGCTTCATAAGGCTTAATTGAAATATTGCAAACACCATTTTCTTGTCGCGGCATAAAATAAAAATAGGTTCTATTTTTATTGAAAGGTGCGATATTTATGTCCTCAGTTACTGTTATAGGCGGCAGAAAAATTAACGGCTATGTGGCCTTGCACGGAGCGAAAAACAGTGTACTGCCAATTTTGGCAGGAACGGTGATTTGTAAAGGTAAAAGTACAATACATAACTGTCCGCAACTGTCTGATACTGCGGCGGCAATTAAAATTTTAGAACATCTTGGCGCCGAGGTAACTGTAGAAACAGATACTGTAACTGTGGATACTACAAATTTAGATGGTTATGAGGTGCCGGATGATTTAATGCGCGAAATGCGCTCCTCAATAGTTTTTTTGGGGGCAATACTGGCAAGGAATAAAAAGGCGGTTTTGTCAAGTCCGGGCGGTTGCGAGCTGGGACCCCGACCTATTGATTTGCATCTTTCAACCCTGCGCGAGCTTGGCGTAGATATTGAGGAAGGGTATGGGCTTTTAGTTTGCGATTCCAAAATAGGGCTTAAAGGAACGGAAATCACCCTTTCCTTTCCAAGTGTAGGAGCAACCGAAAATATCATTTTGGCGGCTTCTACAGCGCTTGGGAAAACGGTTATACATAATGCCGCAAGAGAGCCTGAAATTAGCGATTTGGCAGACTTTTTAAATCGCGCTGGTGCTGACATTCAAGGCGCCGGTTCGGATAGAATAGAAATTAGGGGAGTAAAGGCGCTAAAGGGCGCCGAGCATACGGTAATTCCCGATAGAATAGAGGCCGCAACCTATCTTACTGCGGCGGCAATTACTGGAGGAAAAATTACCCTACAAAATACAGTTCCCGCACATTTAACCCCCGTTTTTTCTAATTTAAAGGCAGCGGGTTGTAACATACTTGTTCATAACAGAAACGTTACCTTGACGGCTCCGGTACGGCTTAAAAGGGTTCCAATTATAAGAACAATGCCATATCCCGGTTTTCCAACCGATGCGGGCTCGCCCTTCATTGCAATGCTAACCGTTGCAGACGGTTGCTCAATGTTTGTAGAGAATATATTTGAAAATCGCTACCGAGTGGTGGACGAATTTAACCGAATGGGTGCAAAAATCACTACAAACGGCAGGGTGGCGGTTATAGAGGGTGTGAACTCACTTGCGGGTGCGAACGTCGAATGTACCGATTTAAGGGGTGGCGCCGCACTGCTTGTGGCGGCACTAAGTGCAAGGGGAAACACTAATATAGGAAAAATTCATCATATAGAGCGTGGATATGAGAATGTTTTTGAAAATTTAAAAAGACTTGGCGCAGATATACTCGTGAGATAAAATATGCAGGGGAAGTGAAAAAGGGTGGAAGACAGAACAATTAGGCAAAGCCAGATAAATAAAAAGCGCGAGGAAAGAAGAAAGAAACGCGCAAAACAAACTTTAAAACGTATATTATTATTTTTCTTGGTTTTGGCGGTTTTGACTCTTTTAGTTTTATCACTTACCGTATTCTTCCCAATTAAAACAATAGTTGTAAGGAGCCCAGAGCCTTATACTGCAGAACAAATAGTAGAAAAATCGGGTATAGAAAAGGGTAAAAATATCTTTTTGTCTGGCAGAGAAGCCAAGGAAAAAATTACTACAGAACTACCCTTTATTTCGGATATAGAAATAAAAAGAAAACTCCCCGCAACAATAATTATAATTGGCAAAAAGGCAGTGCCGTTTATGTGTTTTGAAACTGAAAAGGGCTACTTTGTTTGCGATAAAAATTATAAGCTTTTAGAGGTAACCTCTGCACCGCCTGAGAATGTAGCGTCGGTTAAGGGCTGTAAATTTAAAAATTCAAAGCTTGGGCAAAGTGTTGTTTTCGATGATGGTGAGATGGCAAACAGCGCCCAGGAAATACTGAACATCTTAAAAGAAAAAGATTATGCCGTATCACGGCTCGATGTTACAGACCTGGCAAATATTACATTTGAAATTAAGGATCGATTTATTGTAAAATTAGGTTCAGCAGCCAATATTGAAAATAAACTTATACATTTAGATGAGATAGTAAAAAACATAAACGAAGGCCTTACAGGTAGTATAGATTTGTCCTATTGGACTGATGAGGATCCCCGCGGAATTTTCAAGCAAGGTTCAATAAAATAAAATTTTTTAAAATATTCATTTTTTTGAAAAAATATGTTGAAATTTACTACAATTTGTGTTATTATTACTTGTGTGTAAAATTATCTTATTTAGTATAAATTTGGAAGGATGATAAAAGTGCCATTTGAAGTTTCTAATGAATTAATGGATGAGGTTGTTCAAATTAAGGTTATAGGTGTCGGCGGTGGCGGCGGAAACGCTATTAACCGCATGGTAGATGCAGGTGTTAAGGGTGTTGAGTTTTTAGCTATTAACACTGACCGCGCAGCTTTATACCTCTCTAAGGCAGACACCAAAATCCAAATCGGCGAAAGGGCTACCAAAGGTCAGGGCGCAGGCGCAGATCCCGAGCGTGGCCGCGCAGCAGCTGAGGAGTCTAAGGACGAAATCACTGCAGCTATTAAAGATGCTGACATGGTTTTTATTACCGCAGGTATGGGTGGCGGTACCGGTACAGGCGCAGCTCCCGTTGTAGCACAACTTGCTAAGGAGCTTGGCATTTTGACCGTTGGTATCGTTACAAAGCCCTTTGCTTTTGAAGGTAAGCGCAGAATGACTCAGGCTGACACCGGTATTTCCGCACTTGGCGAATGTGTTGATAGCTTGATTGTTATTCCTAACGAGCGTTTACACCTGGTTTCCGAGCAGAAGATTACTTTGAAAAACGCTTTTGAAACTGCTGATGACGTTCTTCGTCAGGGCGTTCAGAGTATTTCTGATCTTGTTACCACAACCGCTCTTATCAACCTTGACTTCGCAGACGTTAAGGCAATTATGAGCGACTCTGGTCAAGCACACATGGGCGTTGGTGTTGCAACTGGTAGAGATAAGGCAGAGCAGGCCGCTCGCGCAGCTATCACAAGTCCCCTTATTGAAACCGCTATGGATAATGCAACTGGCGTTATTATTAATATTACAGGTTCTTCTGATATCGGTCTTGAAGAGGTTACTCTTGCTTCTTCTATCGTTTCTGAAATGGCTCATCCCGATGCAAACATTATTTGGGGTACTCAGCTTGATGAAACCCTTGATGACACCGTTAAGATTACTGTTATTGCAACAGGTCTTGGTGAGAAAAAGGAGAAAAAAGAAGGCGCAGCAGGTGCGCTTGAAGATATTCTTTCAAGCAATTCTGACGCTGCCGCTGAAGAGGATGTTGTTTATACCGAGCTTTTCGATATGATTAACAACCGTAATTAATTTTCAGTTTTTCACCTGTCGGCTATGTCGGCAGGTGATTTTGTTTGGTGGCTTTTTTACAGTTAAATTCTATATTGGGGTGATAATTTGTTCGCCCTTTACAATATTTATATAAAAGCCGCTTAAATTTACCTTTTTTTAATTTTTTTCCTTGACAAAACGGCTATAAACCGCTATAATATTAGTTGCGACAATTGGGGTGTACCTATGGTTTTAAATTTAAAAGGTTTACTAAGTGGTGATGCAAAGGCCATTTCGGTTGATACTGTTTTGGACTTTACGGGTGAAGAATATTCGGGCGAAAAGCCTTTTGGAAAGCCCGTTAAGGTAACAGGCAACGTTACAAATAGGGCCGACGTTACAGAGCTTTCGCTTTTGTGTACCGTTACCGTCATAAAACCTTGCGACCGCTGTGGCGTGGAAACAGTAAAGGAATATGTTTTTCCCATAAACCGCGTACTTGTTACAGAACTTATGGAAGAAGACAATATCGATCTTTTGCTTGTTACTGACTATCAGCTTGATTTGTACGAGGTTTGTCTTAGTGAAATTCTTTTATCGCTACCAATGAAGCATCTGTGCAGTGAGGGATGTAGAGGAATTTGTCCCACCTGCGGAAAAAACCTTAATGAAGGTTTTTGTGGATGTGAAACCAAGAGTGTTGACCCCCGTCTCGAAGTTTTATTAAAACTTTTGGAAGACGAAGATTAATACCTATTCATACGTTTAAGGAGGTGCCTAAAAATGGCAGTACCGAAGAGAAAAACATCAAAAGCACGTCGTGATAAAAGGCGTTCTAATGTTTGGAGAATTACCGCTCCTGCACTAGTTAAATGCTCCCATTGTGGAGAATACAAAAGACCTCACAGACTTTGCCCTGCTTGTGGTTACTATGATGGCCGCGAGGTTGTAAAGGTTGAGGATTAACTTTATTGTTATTCGCATAACAAAATGACAGAGAGGGAGTGTATGTCGGTGCCCGTTTGGTTCCCGGCACCCAGTCCTTCTCTATTTTTTTGTAGGAAGTGAAACAGATGGCAGTTATTATTAAATCGGTTGACCCCTTGTCTCCTTGCGGAAAAGCGGGTATTCCAAGCGGCTCAAAGCTTGTTTCCATAAACAAAAAGGAAATTTTAGATGTACTTGATTACCGCTTCTATCAAAATGAGAAAAAGCTCAAGCTGTCAGTGGAAATTGATGGCTTGCTTCGTCATTTTAAAATTAAAAAAGACGAGTATGAGGAGCTGGGACTTGAGTTTGAAACCTACCTTATGGACGAGCAGCGCCGCTGCAAAAATAATTGCATTTTTTGTTTTATCGACCAAATGCCAAAGGGAATGAGGGAGTCGCTTTATTTTAAGGATGACGATTCACGCCTTTCTTTCTTGTTTGGCAATTATATAACACTTACTAATATTACCGAGCACGAAATTAAACGTATTTTAAAGCTTCATATAAGCCCTATAAATATTTCTGTTCATACCACAAATCCCGAACTTAGATGTAAGATGATGCATAATAGGTTTGCGGGTGATGCTTTAAAGGTGCTTTATCGACTTGCTAAGGCGGGTATTGAAATAAACTGTCAGTTAGTTCTTTGTCCGGGATATAATGACGGGGCAGAGCTTGAGCGCTCTTTAAAGGATTTAATAGCTCTTAAAACTGTTCACTGTATTGCGGCGGTGCCTGTAGGACTTACGGGACATAGAGAAAATTTGCCAAAGCTTGAACCATTTAATAAAGAAACTGCGGGTGCAGTTTTGGATATTATGCACCGAATTGGTGATGAGTGCGTTAAGAAATATGGCGAGAGGAAGGTTTTCGCGGCCGACGAATTTTATATTTTGGCCGAAAGGGAAATACCTACGGTGGATTTTTACGAAGATTTTATGCAGCTTGAAAACGGCGTTGGTATGTGGTCTCTGTTTTTCAAAGAGGCACTTGAGGAAATTGAAAACACCTCTGTGGATGTGGTTAATAAGGTTAGAAAACTTTCGGTTGCCACGGGCGAAGCAGCATATCCCCTTATTAAAAAATTGGTTGACATTGCTAGCAAAAAATGGCATAATTTAAACTGTGAAGTGTATGCTATTAAAAACGAATTTTTCGGTGGCAGAATAACTGTTACGGGTCTTGTAACGGGCGGCGATATAGCAAAGCAGTTAAAGGGTAAGGATTTGGGCCAAAAACTGCTTGTGTCGGCCAATATGCTACGCCACGAAAGGGATAAATTTTTAGATGATATGACACCAAAAATGCTTGGGGAAGAGCTTTCTACCACCATTCTTGCGGTAGAGAATGACGGCGCCGAATTTATAAGAGCGCTAATTGAAGGTTAGGTGATTAAATGGCAAAACCAATAGTTGCGGTTGTTGGAAGGCCTAATGTAGGCAAGTCCACCTTGTTTAATAAGTTAATAGGTAAACGTCTTTCAATAGTTGATGATACACCCGGCGTTACAAGGGACCGTATATATGGCGATGCAGAATGGCTGGGTAAGGAAATATGCCTTATTGATACGGGCGGTATTGAACCCAAGACCGATGATATTATTCTTTCTAAAATGCGCGATCAAGCTGAGCTTGCTATTGATATGGCAAACGTTATAATCTTTGTTACCGACCTTAAAAGTGGTGTTGTAGCCGCTGATATGGAGGTGGCAACCATTTTGCAGCGCTCGGGCAAGCCAATTGTTCTTTGTGTAAATAAGTGTGATGGCGTTGGTGATACTCCCGCCGAATTTTATGAGTTTTATAATTTGGGCCTTGGAGATCCTATTGCCGTTTCGGCCGCACACGGTCACGGAACGGGCGATTTGCTGGATGCAGTTTTTGAACACATTTCTCCCGAAGAATTTGAAGCTGCGGATGACGAAATTATAAATGTTGCAGTAATTGGCAAACCAAATGCAGGCAAATCCTCGCTTATCAATAAAATTTTAGGTGAGGAAAGACTTATTGTTTCAAATATTGCGGGCACCACAAGGGACGCAATTGATACCAATTTCGTTCATGGTGACACTAAGTATAACTTTATTGATACCGCAGGCCTTAGACGTCAAAGTAAGGTTTACGATAAAATAGAAAAATATAGTGTTCTAAGGGCTAAAATGGCGGTGGAGCGTGCTGATGTTTGTGTTATTATGATAGATGCCGCTGAGGGATTTACAGAACAGGATTCCAAGGTTGCAGGTATTGCACTAGAGCAGGGTAAGGCCTGTATTATAGCCGTTAATAAGTGGGATTTGATTGAAAAGGATGGTACCACTATGGATACCTTCCGTAAGCGCCTTATGAAGGATTTTTCCTTTATGAATTATGCTCCCATTATTTTCATTTCGGCTAAAACAGGGCAGAGAATTGAGCGCCTTTTTGAGCTAATTAAATACGTGCATGGACAAAATACAATGCGTATTTCTACAGGTAAGCTTAATGATATTCTGGCAGATGCTACAGCAAGGGTTCAGCCCCCCAGCGATAAGGGAAAACGCCTTAAAATTTATTATATGACTCAGGCCTCCACGAAGCCGCCGACATTTGTCTGCTTTTGTAACAGGGAGGACTTGTTCCATTTTTCTTATCAAAGATACCTGGAAAACCAAATTCGCTCGGTTTTTGGCTTGGAGGGTACACCCGTACGCTTTGTAATACGTGAACGTGGAGACACAAAAGGAGAATAGTTTACTAGTCAGTGAGGGTTATTATGGATATTTTTTTAGTAATTGCAGCGGTAGTTTTAGCCTATCTTTTAGGTAGCTTAAACTTTGCCGTTATTATAGGAAAACTTTTTGCACACAAGGATGTAAGGGATTTTGGCAGCGGAAATGCAGGTATGACCAACGTTATGCGTGTGTTTGGTGTTTTACCAGGGCTTCTTACCTTTTTGTTTGACGTTTTGAAGGGCTTTGTTGCTTGCTATATAGGTAAGTTTGTTATTTTCGAGTATTTATTGGAGAAAAATCCTAACTCTCAAATCTTTTTACCTGTATACGGTGCGCTTCTTTGCGGACTGTTTTGTATGCTTGGCCACGTCTTTCCCGTATTTTTTGGGTTTAAGGGTGGCAAGGCGGTTGCTGTTTCGGTGGGCATTTTCTACGTTGCACATTGGCAGGCAATTACTGCGGCGCTGATTATTTTCGTAATACTTTTGCTTGTAACCCGTATTATTTCAATAAGTTCTCTTGTTGCTACGACAACCGTTTTTGTGGTAAGCTGTATTATACCTCCAACAAGCGGCAACCACATTGTAGCCATTGTTCTTACTTTATTTATGTGCTTTATTGTTTTTATAAAGCATAAGGATAATATAAAGCGCCTTATTAGAGGAGAAGAAAAGCCCATTTTTGGTAAGGGAAAGGGCGGTAAGTAGTATGAAAATTTCTGTTTTAGGGTCAGGCGGCTGGGGAATTGCTCTTGCTATGGCGGCCGCAAGAAATGGCCACGAAGTATTGCTTTGGTCACTTTTTGAAGAAGAAATTTCAGATTTAAAGCAAAACAGAGAAAGCAAAAAACTTTTGGCAGGAGTTAAAATCCCAAGTGAAATTGGTCTTACTGCAAACCTTTCAGATGCTGAGGATTCAGATATTGTTATAATTGCCGTACCTTCTATAGCAGTTAGAGATATTGCTAAAAGGGTGTCAACACTTAAAAATATTGGCATTTTTGTAAATGTTGCAAAGGGCATTGAGGAAGGCAGTTTAAAGCGCCTTTCTGAGGTTATTTCGGAAGAGGTAAAAAACGCGGTTGTTGTTTTGTCGGGGCCCTCACACGCAGAAGAAGTGGCAAGAGGTATTCCGACCTCCCTTGTTTCTTGTGGAAGTGATAGCACGGCAACTGAAAAGGTAATTGATGCCTTTTCAAGCGAAAAGCTTAGAATTTACAAAAATGATGATACTATCGGCGTAGAACTTGGAGGCGCCCTTAAAAACGTTATCGCAGTCGCAGCCGGATTTTGCGATGGTATGGGACTTGGCGATAATACAAAGGCGGCTCTTATTACAAGAGGACTGACCGAAATTGCCCGACTTGGCGTTATGATGGGCGCAAAGGAACGCACCTTTGCAGGACTCACAGGTCTTGGCGATTTGATTGTTACCTGCACCTCGCAGCATAGCCGTAACCACCGTTTTGGCGAAATGGTAGGAAAGGGTATTGACGTTCAGACCGCACTTAAAGAGGTAGGTACCGTTGAGGGCTATTATGCCACCAAATTTGCATATTTGCTTGCAAAGCAGGTGGGTGCAGAAATGCCAATTGTAGGGGAGTGCTACAACGTTTTGTATAACGGCAGTCCCGTTTTAGATTCGGTTAAGAATTTAATGCTTCGCCCTGCAAGAAATGAATATGAAAAACTTTGGATATAATAAAAAAGATGTGTGGGCCACCACACATCTTTTTTATTTTAAAACCTGGGTATTATCATAACCTTTGGATTGGAAATTATCTCTTCGTCAATATCGTTTATAGAAAAAAGGGTCTCTCTGTCTGCTAAAAACTTCTTTGAAATTTCCCAAACGTTTTCACCCTTTTCGGCGAAATAAGCAATAAGAGAGGGTGCATTTTTATTATTTTCTTCAAGTACTTCCACCTCTGTAATAACCTTTAGCGCTTTGGTATCGTAAACGGTTGATGAAATTTGAAGTTCGGTGCAAACTTCTATTTCTCCACCCACGCCTAAATTGAAGGTAGTGTTTAAAATTTCTGCCTTGCAGTTGCATTTTGGACTGTTTGCTTTTTCGTTTATTTGAATATGTTGGTCAAAATCAACAACACGCTCAAAATAGGAAATGCTGCCTTCCTTAGTTTTATAGATAATACATACGCTTACCGCGCCTGAAACCTTTAGAGTTTGCTCATCAAAATGAGAAACACACCGCCCACTTTCACACCAAAGGGCCATTACTTCTGCTATTTCACTCTCAGGTAGAGAAATGCTTTTTTTACACATAAAGCTTTCTACTTTTTGGTGTATAATCTTCTCAAAAGAAATTTCCTTTTTGGTTACCTTAATTGCACATTTTTTAGAGTAAAGGTCATATATTATAGGCAGGTCATTTTCACATATAGCTTCGGCTGTGGCCACAAGCTTTGCTACAAGCATAAAGGTTCTGCACTCGCCGTTTGGTGATGTTCTTGTAGTAAGATTTATACTGCAAATTTCAAAATTAACGTCGCAACGGCAGTCCTCGGTTATGCCGTTTAAATCTACAATTTGATTAAAAGGAATAGTATTTTTAACCGTTTCACAGCCACCGTTGTTCGTTCTGTAAAAAATACTTAAATTAAGATTTCCTTTCACCAAAATCTTGTTGCTTACAATTTTAGCCTCGACCAAAGAAATACAGTAGTTATACCTTAAAATTTTGTTTATAGCGGCTCTTTCCTGACTTATGGCAAATTCTTCATCAATTATAAAGGGCTTGGTGGCTTTGCCAATGGTTGTGCTTGTATTTGCTTTTCCTTTTAACTGTTCAAAAAAGATGTTGTCTAAATCGCAAATCACTTCCTGCTTTTCTGTAGAGGTAACCGTAACATCTATTTTAATGCCGGCCTTAACAGTTAGTCTTTGGTCGGTCAGTGCAGTACATGAAATTACGTTTGCAGTAGCGGTTGCATCTGCCTCTGCACCTTGTGGGAACTCTGCACCCTCAAAGGATTTTTTAAAGGGTGTTTGTTTTTCTAACGCACTTATGTCGCCGTCAACGTCGCAGTAAATAATGGACACCAAAAGATTTCCTTCTACGTTTAAGGTGGAGCCCGAAATCTGCTTTGATGTTATAAATACAAGTGAACTGCACCTTAATACCTTGTCAATTTTTTCACTATATTCCGAAAGGGTAATATCTATATCCATTGGTATTTCGGCGGTTTGGCTTAGTTTTATTTGCTTGGTGGTTAGGTCAAAGTTACTTATTTTTAAATCCATTAAAATCTCTCCTTCACGTTTTAAAACTTTACAGTATATTTATATTGTGAAGGGCAAAATAATATAACAAAAATCCGCAGGAAAGCTCCTGCGGATTTTAAAATATTTAAAGTCGTGAAAATTCAATCCTGCTTCGGTGTCCAAAACTTAATCTTCCCGCTTTTATAAAGGTCGTGAAGAATAATAAGTGTAATGGGGAAGAGGAATATCCCCAAAAATCCCATAATCTTGTAACCACAGAAAATAGCAATTAGTGTTACAAGCGGATGTAGACCAACCTGCTCACCAATTACTTTTGGCTCAAGGAAGTTTCTGACTACCGTAATTACAATGTATAAAAGCAATAGGAAAAAGGCCTTCCAGTAGTTGCCGGTGAGAAGCGCTATAAGCGCCCAAGGGATTACCACCGCACCCGTACCTAAAATAGGTAGAATATCTATAATACAAATAATTGCAGCCAGGGTAATAAAGTTGCTTTGTCCTATAAGACCTAAACCAATAACAAGCTCTACAAAGGTTATAAGCATTAAAAGAATATAACCGCGAAGGAGCTTGAATATGGTTTTGGTAAAGAGATTTTTAATTTCGACAATTATCTCCCAAACGTTGGTGGGGGAGTGCTTTTTCATGAAGGTTACAACGTTGCCGTAATCACTTGCAATGTAGCAACTGGCAACTATTGTTACAATTGTGCTGACAATAAGTGAAGGTGTTGCTTCCGCAACTGTAAGTGCAACTTTTGGAATGTATGTTGTAAGTGCACCGGTTATAGTGTCAATGGTTTTGGCGGGAATGCCGTTAATACTGTTTATAATGCTTTGCGGCACGTTTTTAAGCATGTCGCTAAGATAGGCACTAACGTTAGCAATAGCGCTTATAATAGGCCCTTTAAGACCGGGAATAAGTTTAAGCAGTCCGTTAACCCAGCTGTAAAGTCCAAAGACTAAAAGTGCGATTATTCCTAAAATCAAAAGATAGGTAATAACAACGAAAATAACCGTTGTAATGTTTTTTGGAATTTTTGTTTTCTTGCTTATAAATCCAACCGGCTTTTGCACAATGAAGGAAACGAAGATTCCTATTACAAATGGCAAAAGGTAAAGCGATAAAAATTTAAAGACAAAATAAAAAATGGCAATAATCACAACCAAAAACGCGGTGTCTATTAAAAACTTGCGTTTTGCCTCAGTTTTCAAAGAAATATGCCCCTTTCAAGTGGTTTATGAATATATAATAACTTAAAAATTTGTACGTATCAAGTGGTTTTTGAGAATTTTTTGTAAATTTGCACATTAATATAATAAAAAACCTTTAAAATTCTTATAAATTGTCATTGCAATCGACTTTAAAGTGTGTTATATTTATAAATATACAAAAATACAGTTGTGCTTGGCAGGTGGACAATTTGGAGGATTCAAATCTCTTGCTGGTTAAGACCGACGCTTTGCCTGAGGTTTTTAGTAAAGTAGTAAAGGCAAAATACTTGCTTTCTTCAAAAAAAGCGAAAAGCGCTAGCGAGGCGGCGCGAATGTGCGGCATTTCAAGAAGTGCTTTTTACAAGTATAAGGACTCGGTTTTTAGTTTTAACGAGCAAAATCTCGGCGGGGTGGTAAACCTTGCCGCCGTCTTGGAAGATAAGGCGGGTATGCTTTCGGAATTTATTTTGCTGCTTAGAAAAATGGGCGCAAATATTTTAACAATAAATCAGGGTATGCCCTCGGGCGGTGTTGCTTCGGTTACGGTTTCTTACCGTGCCGACCCTAAAAGCAACGTGGATAAAATTTTAAAAGGATTATCTGAAATTGAGGGCGTTGTTTCGGTCCGTCAGGTTTTGGGTGAAATTTAGGAGGACTTATTTTATGGCAGAAACAGTAAGCGTTGCTGTTATGGGGCACGGCGTTGTTGGTTCAGGTGTTGTTGAGGTTATTTTAAACCATAAAGAAAGCATCTCGGCCAAAATAAAAAAGGACATTTGCCTTAAACGTATTTTAGATTTAAGGGAATTTTCAAACCTACCATATAGTAATTTATTTACTAAGAATTTTGATGATATTTTAAACGATGATAGTGTTGATATTGTAGTAGAGGTTATGGGCGGAGTTCATCCCGCTTACGATTTTGTAAAGTCCTGTTTACTTAAGGGAAAAAGCGTTGCAACCTCTAATAAAGAACTTGTTGCCGCAAAGGGAGCAGAGCTACTTAAAATTGCTGAGGAAAACAACGTTAACTTCCTTTTCGAGGCAAGCGTTGGTGGCGGTATTCCGGTGCTTAGGCCTATGGCACAGTGCCTTAGCGCTAACGATTTGTATGAAGTTTTTGGTATTTTAAACGGAACTACCAATTTTATACTTACTAAAATGATAAACGAAAATATGTCATTTGACGATGCTTTAAAGCTTGCTCAACAACTTGGCTATGCTGAAAAAGAACCGTCTGCCGACGTAGACGGACACGATACCTGCCGTAAGATTTGTATTTTGGCATCTTTGGCATTTGGTAAACACGTTTATCCAAACCAGGTTAAAACCGAAGGTATCAGAAAGGTTTCACTTTTGGACGTTGAGTATGCCACCTCGGCCGATTGTGTAATTAAGCTTGTAGGCCATACAAAGCTTATGGATGACGGTAAAATTTCCGCTGAGGTTTATCCTGCGCTTATTTCTAAGGATAATCAACTTTCAAGCGTTGATGACGTTTTCAATGCAATTATGGTGCGCGGTGATGCGGTTGGCGACGTTATGTTCTACGGTCGCGGCGCAGGTAAGCTGCCTACCGCAAGCGCAGTAGTGGCCGACGTTATGGACTGTGCAAAACACCTATACAGCAGAAAATACCTTTCCTGGGATGAGGGTAGTGAGGATTACGTTATTCCCGCGGAGTTTGTTAAATCTAAATACTATTTGCGCGGTAACATTTTAGATGAGTCTGCCGCAAAGAGCGAGATAGAAAACCTTTTCGGTGATGTAGCCTATCTTAGCCGCGAAGGTGCTCAAAACGAAATTGCATTCATTACTAAGGCTGAGCCCTTTGGTGAATTTGAGAAAAAGGTTGCGGGCATTCAAAATATAACCGAGCTTTCGGTTTTGCACGTTCTTGACTAATTAAATCAAAATAAATTACTACTGAATAAAATGTTAGTATACTTAAATTTTTCTTGGAGGAAATTTTATGGCACTTATTGTTAAAAAGTTTGGCGGCAGCTCGGTTGCTAACGCTCAAAGGGTAGAAAATGTTGCCCGTTTGGTTACCGACGATTACAAAAAAGGCAATAACGTTGTGGTTGTTGTTTCCGCACAGGGCGATACAACCGACGATTTAATTGCAAAAGCAAAAGAAATAAACCCCAATGCCTCTAAAAGGGAGATGGATATGCTCCTTTCTGCGGGCGAACAAATTTCTATTGCCTTGCTTGCTATGGCCATTGAGAAAATGGGCTATCCCGTTGTTTCTCTTCTTGGTTGGCAGGCGGGATTCCAAACCGATTCTAATTATACCGTAGCCCGAATTAAAAAGGTGCAGTCTGAACGTCTTGAGGCAGAGCTGGCCAGAAAAAATATTGTTGTTGTAGCGGGCTTCCAGGGTATAAATAAGTATGAGGACGTTACTACACTCGGTCGTGGCGGCTCAGATACAAGCGCAGTTGCTATCGCGGCGGCACTAAAGGCCGACCTTTGTCAGATTTATACCGACGTTGACGGCGTATATACCGCCGATCCCCGAAAGGTAAAAACTGCAAAGAAAATGGACGAAATCACCTACGATGAAATGCTTGAACTCGCAACTCTCGGCGCACAGGTGCTCAATAATCGTTCGGTAGAAATGGCTAAAAAATATAATGTTGAACTTGAGGTTCGTTCCAGCTTAGAAAATAAACCAGGCACTATTGTAAAGGAGAATGTTAAAATGGAAAAAATGCTTATTCGTGGCGTAGCCGCTGACAAAAACGTTTCAAGAATTTCGGTAGTTGGTCTTTCTGACCATCCCGGTACTGCTTTTAAAATGTTTAATGCTTTGGGTCAGGCACGCATTAACGTTGATATTATTTTGCAGTCGGTAGGTCGCGACGGCACAAAGGATATTACTTTCACTGTTTCTAAGGACCAGTGTAAGGATGCACTTGATACTATTGAAGGTCTTAAAAATTCTCTAAAATATACAAAGGTTGCTCACGATGAAAGCATTGCTAAGGTTTCCATTGTTGGTACCGGTATGGAATCTCACCCCGGTGTTGCAGCAAAGATGTTTGAGGCACTTTATGATGAGAACATCAATATTCAAATGATTTCTACAAGCGAGATTAAGATTTCGGTACTTATTGACGTAAATGAGGCCGAGAAGGCAGTTGTAGCAGTTCACGAAAAGCTAATCGGTTAATTTAAATTAAAACTAAATCTTTTCACCCCGTTTGCTCAGTTGCAAGCGGGGTATTTTTTGTGTTTTTCACCCTTGTGGAGTGAAAAAATATTTAGTTTTAAGATGCTTTAAGGGGAAGAAAATTTAAAGGATTAAAATATAAATAAATACTGAAAATACAGTAAAAAAATGTTGCCCAAAATAAATAAATGTGATATAATAAATTAAATATATATATTGGGGGTGTATGCTTTGAAGGTTTTGGGTATTGACCCGGGATATGCTATTGTAGGATACGGCGTTGTAAATTATGATAGAAATAAACTTATTCCAATTGAATACGGTGCAGTTACAACCCCCGCAAAAACGGAGTTTGCCTCCCGTTTGGATACTATTTTTGAGGGTGTAAATCAAATACTTAAAAACACAAAGCCCGATGCACTTGCCATAGAAAAACTTTATTTTAATACTAATACCACAACAGCTATTGACGTGGCGCAGGCAAGGGGAGTTATTCTACTTGCCGCGAAGAAAAATAACGTACCTGTTTTTGAATATACGCCGCTCCAGGTAAAGCAGGCGGTTACGGGTTACGGCAAGGCCACCAAACCTCAGGTTATGGACCTTACAAAGCGTCTTTTGGGTCTTGAAAAGGTACCAAAGCCCGATGATACGGCCGACGCTTTGGCCATTGCAATTTGTCATTGCCATAGTGCATCATCACTGATTTTCAGAACAAATATAGGAGGAAGGTTATGATTTATTCTTTAAACGGAAAGCTAATTTTTTCTGATGCCACCACCGCAGTAGTTGAATGTGGGGGAGTGGGCTATAAATGTAATGTTTCCCTAAAAACCGTTGGTGCACTGCCACAGGTTGGTAGCGAAGTGCTTCTTTATACCTATATGGCGGTAAGAGAAGATGCAGTTGATTTGTTCGGCTTTATGACTCAAGAAGAACTTAAAGTTTTTAAACTTTTAATCTCAGTAAACGGCGTGGGCGCCAAGGTTGCTATTGCAATTTTATCTGAGTTTGCGCCCGACTTTATTTTGGCTTACATCTCTTCGGGAGATTATAAGGCCCTAACCTCCGCTTCGGGTGTTGGACCCAAACTTGCACAAAGAATAGTTTTAGAGCTTAAGGATAAGGTTTCAGGGCTTGGTGCAGTTCCCACTACTCTTAACGTGGGCGCGGCAAATAAAGCAAATACCGCTTTTGGCAACCATAAAAGCGCAGCGGCGGCGCTTGTATCTCTTGGCTTTTTACAAAGCGAGGCAAACCGTGCATTAAATGGTCTGGACCCCAATTTAGAGGTAGAAGAGCTTATTAAAACTGCACTTGCACGTATATCCTCCGGCAAATTTTAATTTAAGGGGAGAAAGCTATGTCTGAAATGGATTTTGAAAATAGAATTGTTGCCCCTGAATATACCTATAGGGATGAGGAAATTGAGGTTTCACTTCGCCCCAAAACCCTGGATGAGTATATTGGGCAGGATAAGGTTAAGGACAATTTGTCTATTTATATTAAGGCGGCATCAATGCGCCACGAGGCACTTGACCACGTGCTTTTGTACGGGCCTCCCGGTCTTGGTAAAACAACCCTTTCGGGTATTATTGCTAATGAGCTTGGGGTTAATTTCAGGGTAACCTCGGGTCCTGCTATTGAAAAGGCGGGAGATTTGGCGGCAATACTTTCTTCTCTTTCTGAGGGAGATGTGCTTTTCATTGATGAAATTCACCGCTTACCCCGTGCGGTTGAGGAAATTCTTTACCCCGCAATGGAGGACTATACTTTAGATATTATTTTAGGCAAGGGGCCTTCGGCACAGTCTATTCGCCTTAATCTTCCTCACTTCACGCTAATCGGTGCTACAACCCGCTCTGGTCAGCTCACGGCACCGCTAAGGGATAGGTTCGGCGTACTGCTTCGACTTGAACTTTATACACCCGACCAGCTTGCAAAAATCGTTACCCGCTCGGCCGGCATTTTGGGAATAGAAATTGACAAAAACGGAGCTTTGGAAATTGCTTCTCGCTCCAGAGGTACACCCCGTATTGCAAACCGCTTGCTTAAAAGGGTTAGAGACATAGCCCAGATTGAGTTTGACGGCGTTATTACCGAAGAGGTCGCTATGAAGGCGCTTGAAAGGTTTGAAATTGACGAACTAGGCCTTGACGATTTTGATAGAACAATGCTTACAACCATTATAAATAACTACCAAGGCGGTCCCGTAGGTCTTGAAACCCTTGCCGCCGCAATAGGAGAAGAAAGCATTACTATTGAGGATGTCTACGAGCCCTATTTGATGCAAATTGGCTTTTTGGTAAGAACTCCAAGAGGTCGCTGTGTTACCGAGGCGGTATATAACCATTTGGGTATTAAAAAGCCTGGTCAACAACAAATGTTTTAAAAATTATTTTTAGAGTGGTTTAAATGAGATATTCAAAAGACTTTAAAGATTATGAGCTTATAGATGCCAATAACGGCAAACGGCTTGAGCGTTGGGGGAATATTTTCCTTGTTCGCCCCGACCCGCAGGCGATGTGGAATCTGCCCTTTGACCAAAGAAAATGGGATAAAGCCCATGCCGTATATCACCGCAGTAGTAGCGGTGGCGGTGCTTGGGAAGTAGTAAAATCTGTGCCCGACGTATGGAGCATTGGATATAAAGGGCTTACCTTTAACCTAAAGCCAATGGGATTTAAGCATACTGGCCTTTTCCCTGAGCAAGCGGTTAATTGGGATTTAATGAGTGAGTTTATTGAAAAAGCAAACCGCCCCGTAAAGGTTTTAAACCTTTTTGCATATACTGGCGGAGCAACACTTGCATGCCTTAAGGCGGGAGCAAGCGTTACCCACGTAGATGCGTCTAAGGGTATGGTGCAGTGGGCAAAAGAAAATGCAAAAGCATCCGGCCTGGCAGATAAACCTGTACGTTGGCTTGTGGATGATTGTGTTAAGTTTGTGCAAAGAGAAATAAGAAGAGGAAATAAGTACGATGCAGTAGTTATGGATCCGCCCTCTTATGGCAGGGGACCAAACGGTGAAGTTTGGAAGCTGGAGGATAATTTGTGTGAGCTTTTAGAGCTTGTTTCGCAGGTTTTGGTGAAAGAGCCACTGTTTTTCTTGCTCAATTCTTACACGGCGGGACTATCCCACACGGTTTTAAATTTCCTTACCGAGCAAATAATAGGTAAGGATAGAAAGGGAAGGGCGGTAACCGAAGAAATCGGACTTAAGGTTACTGATAAAAATTTAATTTTACCCGCAGGCAATACAACTATTTGGAAGTAGCGTTATGGAGAATCTTATTGAAATTAAAAATCTTACATTTAAATACGGTACAGATGATGAAGATTCTAGAGTAATATTAGAAGATTTTAATCTTTCTGTTAAAAAGGGTAGTTTCACTGTTATTTTAGGACATAACGGTTCGGGCAAGTCTACCCTTGCCAAGCTTTTTAATGGCCTTCTAACGCCAAATAGCGGTACTGTTTCGGTGGATAATATGCTTACCACCGACGAAAAAAATATTTTTGAAATTAGAAAACGTATTGGAATGGTTTTCCAAAACCCTGATAACCAAATTGTTTGTACAGTGGTTGAAGAGGACGTTGCTTTCGGCCCTGAAAATTTAGGTGTAGATCCTAAAGAAATCAGAAAAAGGGTGGATAACGCGCTTTCGGCAGTTGGTATGAGCGAGTATGCATTATCTGCACCAGATAAGCTTTCGGGCGGTCAAAAACAAAGGGTGGCTCTTGCGGGTATTTTAGCTATGGATCCGGAATGCATAGTTTTGGATGAGCCCACCGCAATGCTAGATCCCATTGGTAGGCGCGACGTAATTGATACCATTACCAAACTTAATAAAGAAAAGGGGATTACTGTAATTTTAATAACCCATTTTATGGAAGAGGCAGCCGGTGCTGATAGAGTTATTGTTTTAGATGATGGAAAAATTGCGGCTGATGGAACCGCTAAAGAGGTTTTTGCGAGCACAACAGTTTTGAAAAAAGCGGGTCTTGCTTTGCCACAAATAACCGAACTTCTAAGTGAACTGAAAAATGAGTTTGGCAATATAGATATCGGACATATTACCCCTGGTGCCGCCGCAAAAGAAATTCTCACCGCTTTAGGAGGTGGGAACTTATGAGTATAATTAAAACCGATAAAGTTTCTTACTCCTATACTGAACAAGGCCCTTTGAAAAAGGCCGCTATTAATAATATTTCATTTAGCATTGAAAAAGGAGAAATACTGGGTATTATAGGACATACGGGATCAGGTAAATCTACACTTGTTCAAACCCTCAACGGCCTTATAAAGCCACTTAGCGGTACTGTATTTGTTGATGGAAAAGAGCTTTGGGTAAAAAATAAGAAGCTATGTAGTAACCGTTTTAAGGTAGGCTTGGTTTTTCAGTATCCCGAACATCAACTTTTTGAAGAAACAGTTTATGCCGATATTGCATTTGGCCCTAAGAACTTAGGACTCGATGATGAGGAAATTAAGCAAAGAGTTACTAAATATTTGGAACTTTTGGGTCTTCCTCTTCAGTATTTAGATAAATCTCCTTTTGATTTATCGGGCGGAGAAAAGCGTAGGGTTGCCCTTGCGGGTATATTGGCAATGGAGCCGCAGGTTTTAGTTTTGGATGAGCCGACCGCAGGTCTTGACCCTAAGGGCAGAGAAATGCTATTTGAGGCAATCAAAAACTATAAAGAAAAGCAGGACGCAACCGTCATTATTGTTTCTCACTCAATGGAAGATTTAGCGATGCTTTGTAGTAAACTTTTGGTACTTCATAAGGGTGAAATGGCGATGTTCGGAAGTGTTGCAGAGGTTTTCGGTAGTGATAAAGAACTAAACGAAATGGGTCTGGACGTTCCCGCCGTTACCAAGGTGCTTTTAGAACTCAAAAAAATGGGGCTTAATGTTGATACTAACACCTTTACTGTAAAAGATGCTGTTTCTAGCATTTTATCGGCCGCCCGAAAGGGGGAAATAAAATGCTAAACAGCTTTACACTTGGTCAGTATTATAATACGTCTTCAATTATTCATAAACTTGACCCACGCTTTAAGCTTTTGGAGTTAATAGCTATAATAGTTTTTCTTTTCCTTTGCAAAAACTTTGCGGCACTCTTTTTAATGATGTCGCTTATAGTCGTTGCAATGGTTTTATCTAGGGTACCAATTAGAATGTATCTTAGAAACTTCAAAATGCTTCTTCCCATAGTTTTGCTAACGGCAATTATTAATGTAATTTACACTACCACCGATGAAACACCGCTGTTTTCTTGGTGGATTATAACGGTTACGATTAGCGGGCTTTTAAGGGCCGCATTTATGACACTCCGTATTCTCCTTTTAATACTAATAAGCGCGGTTTTAACCTATACTACAACACCAACCGAACTTACTGATGGTATTGAAAGACTTTTAAAACCGCTAAAGCTCATAGGACTAGGGGAGCTTGTACACAATTTTGCAATGATGATGACAATAGCGCTAAGGTTTATTCCAACTCTGACCGATGAAACTGATAAAATAATGTCGGCACAAAAGGCAAGGGGAGTAGACCTTGAAAGCGGCGGCTTCCTTAAAAAGGTAAAGGCGCTGCTTCCAATACTGATTCCGCTACTTTTCTCAGCCATAAGAAGGGCGGACGAGCTTGCTGATGCTATGGACTGTCGTTGTTACAGTGGCGGTAAGGGCAGAACCAGAATGAAGGTTTTAAGAGCTTCGGTTTTAGATTATGTTTGCGTTTGTATTTTAGTTATCTCCTTTGTGGGAGTTATACTGTTAGGAATTTATTTTTAAAGGCAGGTGTCAACTGTGGGAAGAAAGTTGCTGAAAATTTCATATCTTGGAACTAACTATTGTGGCTGGCAGGTGCAACCTAACGGCACTTCCGTTCAGTCTCTGCTTTGTGAAGCGCTTGAAAATCTTTTAGGTGAAAAGGTTGACCTTTCAGGGTGCAGCAGAACCGACGCAGGTGTGCATGCAGAAGAGTTTTATTGCCACTTTGATACCTATAGTCAAATCCCAAACAGAGGCATTACTTTGGGGCTAAATACTATGCTACCATACGATATTTCAGTTTTAGAGTGTACCGACGTTGCACGGGATTTTCACGCGCGTTATAACGCAAAGGGTAAAACATATAGGTATGAAATTTATTTTAGTGAAATAGCAAATCCTTTCTGGGAAAACCGTAAGCTTCGCCTTAAAAGGGAACCGGATTTTAACCTTGCAAAAGAGTTTTGTACTCTGGTTTTGGGAGAACATAATTTCGTTTCTTTTTCTTCGGTTAACCGAACGGTTATAGATACTGTAAGAACAATTACCGAGTGCAGGGTAGAAAAAATGGATAACTGCTGGATTTTTAGTGTTACAGCAGACGGATTTTTATATAATATGGTGCGTATTTTAGTGGGCAGTATGCTCTATTACGCAGAGGGTAAAATAGCAAGGCAGGACGTTTTGTCAGCTTTAGAAAGCGAAAACCGCGGCCTTTTGGGCAGTACCGTACCACCGCACGGACTTTTCTTAGAAAAGGTACATTTTTAAAAAGGGGGGACTTTTAGCGTGGCAGAAAGAAAAAAGGTTAAAAAGGTTAGTCTTTCAAAGCAAGCGGTCAAAAAACCGACTGTTTCAAAAACGGCACCAAGCACTAAGAAAGCGAAAACTATGGCGCCCAAAACCAAGCCGGTTAGCAGTAAAAAAAATGCTGCGCCAAAAGAAAACACAAGACCCGTAACCACCCTTAAAAGAGAAAATAAGGCACCTAAAAAGACCAGCATCAGGGATATTCCTATGGCTCCGTCCAAAGAAAGGGATAAAAATAAATCGGCCTTTAAGAATAAGACTACTACTGCACGAACACATTTTTCTAAAGTTTCAAATAGTGGTAGACAAAATAAAAATTTCAGCATTAATTGGCAAATCCTTTTAG
>JAZQSV010000056.1:0-51962 GCA_045630265.1 Acutalibacteraceae bacterium | reverse complement strand
GAGGAACTCACCGTAGAAGAGATTAAGGCCTGCATCCGCAAAGCAACCATCGCTGGTGAGATGGTTCCGATTTGCTGCGGTACTTCCTACCGCAACAAGGGCGTTCAGCCCCTTTTGGACGCAGTTGTAGACTTTATGCCGGCTCCTACCGACATTGAAGCTATCAAGGGCGTTAACCCCGATACCGATGAGGATGAGGTTCGTCATTCTTCTGATACAGAGCCCTTTGCAGCTCTTGCATTTAAGATTGCAACCGACCCCTTCGTAGGTAAAATTTGTTTCTTCCGCGTTTATTCCGGTACTGTTGATGCAGGTTCTACCGTATCTAACTCGGTTAAGGATAACAGGGAAAGAATGGGTCGTATTCTTCAGATGCACTCCAACCACCGTGAAGATATTGAAACCTGTTATGCAGGTGATATTGCAGCGGCTGTTGGCCTTAAGAATACAACAACAGGTGATACACTTTGTGATGAAAAGCATCCTGTTATTTTGGAATCTATGAACTTCCCCGAGCCCGTTATCCGTGTTGCTATCGAACCCAAAACAAAAGCAGGTCAGGAAAAAATGGGTCTTGCTCTTTCAAAGCTTGCTGAAGAGGACCCCACATTCCGCGCGTATACCGATGAAGAAACAGGCCAGACCATTATTGCAGGTATGGGTGAGCTTCACCTTGAAATTATCGTAGACCGTTTGCTCCGCGAATTTAAGGTTGAGGCAAACGTAGGTAAGCCCCAGGTTGCTTATAAAGAAACCATTCGCGGCCACGCTGAGGTTGATGAGAAGTATGCTCGTCAGTCTGGTGGTAAAGGTCAGTATGGTCACGTTAAGATTCGTCTTTCACCTAACGAATCCGGCAAGGGTTATGAATTTGTTAACTCCGTTGTTGGTGGCGCTATTCCCAAGGAATACATCCCCGCTGTCGATGCAGGTATCCAGGGCGCAATGCTTTCGGGCGTACTTGCCGGCTACAACGTAGTTGACGTTAAGGTAGAGCTTTATGACGGTTCTTACCACGAGGTTGACTCTTCTGAAATGGCATTTAAGATTGCAGGTTCTATGGCTTTCAAGAGCGCTTGCCGTAAAGCCGATCCCGTAATCTTGGAGCCTATTATGAAGGTTACCGTTATTGTTCCTGAGGAGTATATGGGCGACGTTATCGGCGACCTTAACTCCCGCCGTGGTGAAATTCAGGGCTTTGAGGACAGAACAGGCGTTAAGCAAATTAATGCTCACGTACCGCTTGGTGAAATGTTCGGTTACGCTACCGACCTTCGTTCTAAGACACAGGGTCGTGGTCAGTATGTAATGGAACCTGACGGTTATAAGGAAGTTCCCAAGAGCATTTCTGAGAAGATTATCACTGCAAGAACTAAAAAAGATTAATTAAATTTATAATTAATAAAATACCTCTTGATATTTTGGCAAAAATTTGTTAGAATGTTCAATGAGGAAATACTCGTTTATTTGTATATTAAGGAGGAAATACCAATGGCAAAAGCAAAATTCGAACGTACTAAACCCCACGTTAACATTGGCACCATCGGCCACGTTGACCATGGTAAGACTACTCTTACCGCTGCTATCACTAAGGTTTTAAACCTTAAGGGTGATGCTGATTTCGTTGATTACGCAAATATCGACAAGGCTCCCGAAGAGAGAGAGCGTGGTATCACAATCAATACCTCACACGTTGAGTATGAGACTGATGCTCGTCACTATGCACACGTTGACTGCCCCGGACACGCTGACTATGTTAAGAACATGATCACCGGTGCTGCTCAGATGGACGGTGCTATCCTTGTTATCGCTGCTACTGACGGCCCTATGGCTCAGACCAAAGAGCACTTGCTCCTTGCTCGTCAGGTTGGCGTTCCTTACATTGTTGTTTTCATGAACAAATGTGACCAGGTTGACGATGAAGAGCTTTTAGAGCTTGTTGAAATGGAAATCCGTGAGACTCTTGACACCTATGAGTTCCCCGGCGATGATACACCTATCGTTAAGGGTTCTGCTCTTGTTGCTCTTGAGTGTGATTCTAAAGATCCTGCTGACCCTGCATATGCTCCTATTCTTGAGCTTATGGCTAGTGTTGACAGCTACATTCCTACTCCTGACCGTAAGGCAGACATGCCTTTCCTTATGCCTGTTGAAGACGTATTCACCATCACTGGTCGTGGTACCGTTGCTACAGGTAGAGTAGAGCGTGGTCAGTTAAAGCTTTCTGACGAAGTTGAAATTATCGGTCTTACCGAAGAGCGTGCTAAGACTGTTGTTACCGGTATCGAAATGTTCCGTAAGCTTCTTGACTATGCAGAGGCAGGCGATAACATCGGTGCTCTTCTTCGTGGTGTTCAGCGTTCTGACATCGAGCGTGGTCAGGTTCTTTGCAAACCCCGCTCCATCAATCCTCACACTAAATTCCATGGTCAGGTTTACGTATTGACCAAGGAAGAAGGCGGACGTCATACTCCTTTCTTCAACAACTACCGTCCTCAGTTCTATTTCAGAACTACTGACATTACCGGTGTTGTTAACCTTCCCGCAGGCACAGAGATGTGCATGCCTGGTGATAACGTAGAGATGGACGTTGAGCTTATCAACCCCATCGCTATCGAAGAAGGTCTCCGCTTCGCTATCCGTGAAGGTGGCCGTACTGTTGGTTCCGGCGTTGTTACCAAGATTAACGAATAATTTAAACATTTCGTAGTCTAAACAAAAATATGCATCCGCCCAAAACGGGCGGATGTTTTTTTATTTTAATCCAAGAAACGTTTTTAATAAAATTTTGGGATTTAATCCAGTTATTGCTTATCCTTGACAAGCAGACTTTTTTGTGGTAACCTTTTTGAGGAAGAAAATTTTCAAAGGAGTAAAACAAAATGTCATCGACATTGCTTTTTATTTTTGAAATCATAGGCACTGTATCCTTTGCAATTTCGGGCGCTGCCCTTGGCATAAAAAAGAAAATGGATATTTTTGGAGTTACTACACTAGGTATCATTACCGCAGTTGGCGGCGGGGTAATTAGGGATTTAATTTTAGGTAGAACACCACCCGCCACCTTTGAAAACCCCATTTATGCGCTTGTGGCTATGGCAGTTTCACTTATAACCTTTTTGCCGTTTGTAAGGAAACTGGTGGCCGACAAAGCAATAAAGGCATATAATATTTTTATGCTTATTACCGATTCGGTGGGCCTCGGCATTTTCACCGTAATTGGCATAAAGGCAGCAAATAGCTTATCCCTTGGACACAACATTTTCCTTGCAATTTTCGTTGGAGTTGTAACGGGTTGCGGCGGCGGAGTTTTAAGGGACATTATTGCAGATGAAAAACCCTACATATTTGTAAAGCACTTTTATGCAACTGCTTCTATAATAGGTGCTATTGCTTGTTCAGTGCTTTGGTCAGTCGTGGGAGAAATAACCGCAATGTTAATTGGCGCGGGAGTTGTAATATTACTTCGTTTGTTGGCGGCGCATTTCCGTTGGAGTTTGCCCAAGGCATAAAAAGAATTAATCAGTAAAAATTAAGCGTCTTAAAGCTTTGCTTTAAGACGCTGTTTTACGTGTTTAGGGTTTGTTACTCTATCCTAGGGTAGAGCGATATATCCGAACACGTTTTTAAATTGTGGATTTTCGCTCTATCTTTGTTAAAATACTCGTAAATCCGAAAGGATTTACTGCGTTTTTGCCTTTATAGAACAAAAATCCTCTATTTTAAAAATCTTCGACCTCAAGGCGAGAAGATTTTGTGTGATTTTTGTTCATTTAAGGCGCGGTAATGCTTTCGCCTTACAAGAATTAAATGGATAAAAAGCGCCAAAATATACCGCTTTGAGGCGGTTCGGGTATGTCGTTCTACCCTAATTTAAAAAATGAATAAAAGGAAAGCACCATGATAACCTTTATTATAACGCTAAGTAAATAAAAAATAAGTATAAAAAGTTGGCGCATACAATAAATTTTAAAGTCATTATCCAGTGTTACAGCACCTTTGTTTGGAAGAGCCAAACGGGCAATGGAAAGAGAAAATCCAAATGCCTCCCGCGCGGATAGGGTAAGTGCCAGCCCCTCTAAAACGGCAGGCGGGATAATAATTAGTATATTGAATATTATTCCGTTTAGTCCATAATGCGCATAAAGATAGCTGCTAACCAGGGCAATATTTACTCCACGAAGCAGCAGTATAATGGGGGTTAAAATACTGCCAGCCATACTTGTACCCGACAAGAACAGCACGGCTGCAGAAAGCAAAACACTAAGTAGAGAGGAAAAGAAAATAGCGCCAAAGCCCCCTTCGTAGCCAGAGAGAAAGCTTTTAAATTCAGTGCTGTAAAAGGTACCTTCTTGATTCTTTTGCTTGAATATTAAAACGCCAATCAATTCTCCCAGCAAGAAGGCAAAGACCATAAAAACAAGTATATTATTTTCGTTTATTACTGAAATTAAATTTTTACTGTCTTTAAACGACCTAAAGTTTTTTTTCATAGCTTCCCTCCAAGGTAGTTGGTTTAAGTGGGACATACAGTAAAAAATATGCTGCCTTAGAGAAAAATATTACAATTTTACCGCAAAAATGAAGAACGCAATGCACTGGCAAGGGGTATGAAAACAATACTTAAAAGCCCCCAAATAAGGGAGAAGGTGAGGCAAATTTGACCCAAAAAATTAAAGGGCATTGAAGAATAATCCCAAACATTTTTCTTTAGTATTATATTAAAGACCACTCCGAAAACAAGTTCAACAGCTGTTATAATAAGTGAACCGATAATAGGGATATAAATCTTGTTTAAAGAACTTAGGTGTTCGCCTATAAGAGCAAAAATACAAAAACAAATGCCGCCTGCTACCGCCATTGACCAGTGTGAGCGTCCTCTAAAAGCAAGTTCTATGGCAACATAGCCCAAAGCACCTATGAAAAACAAAACCAGGTAAATTATAATAATTTTTATATTAGATTTAACCATAAAAACACCACCCATAGTAGTGTGGTCGCATAAGTGGATTTTATCAAAAATGCTTATTTTTATTTAAAATATAAATTCAGGTAGACTAATTTTTATAAAAATAACACATTTTAACTTAATAAAATTAACAAAAAAGACGAAAATCCACCAAAATAGTTTAAAAAGTTTTAGTTTCGTTGACAAACAAAATAAAACAAGGTATACTTTAAACGCGGTTAAAATATTTTATAATTATATAAGTTATTTGGGTTTAGTATCCCATTTTGGAGGTATATTTGTGAATAATAGCGTTAATGAAATTTTCGGCAGTATGGTTTTTAATGATGCAACCATGCGTGAAAAGCTGCCTAAGGATACTTACAGGGCACTTAAAAGAACAATTCAAAACGGCAAATCCTTGGACCCTGCAATAGCAAATAGCGTTGCAAGTGCAATGAAGGATTGGGCCATTTCCAAGGGTGCAACCCACTATACACACTGGTTCCAACCGCTTAGCGGCGTTACCGCCGAAAAGCACGATGGCTTTATTGCGCCCACCGATGATGGCGGAATTATTATGGAGTTTTCTGGTAAGGAACTTATAAAGGGTGAACCGGACGCTTCCTCCTTTCCTTCGGGAGGGCTCCGCGCCACTTTTGAGGCAAGGGGATATACCGCTTGGGACCCTACCTCGTATGCATTTATTAAGGATAATACTCTTTGCATACCTACCGCTTTTTGTTCCTACGGCGGTGAGTCTTTGGATAAAAAAACGCCCCTTCTCCGCTCCATGGAGGCCATTAACCGTGAGGCAATGAGGGTCGTTAAACTTTTTGGCAACAAGGACGTGAAAAACGTTGTTGTAACGGTAGGACCCGAGCAGGAGTATTTCCTTGTAGATAAAAAATACTTTAGCCAAAGGCATGACCTAATATACTGCGGAAGAACCCTTTTTGGTGCCATGCCTCCTAAGGGTCAGGAGCTGGATGACCACTATTTTGGCATTATTAAGCCTAGGGTTAAGGAGTTTATGCAGGATTTGGACGAGGAGCTTTGGAAGCTTGGTATTTTGGCCAAGACAGAGCATAACGAAGCAGCTCCCGCGCAGCATGAGCTTGCGCCCATATTCACAACAGCAAATATTGCCGCCGACCATAATCAGCTTACAATGGAAATCATGAAGAAGGTTGCCGACCGTCATGGTATGGTTTGCCTTATGCACGAAAAACCCTTTGAGGGAGTAAACGGTAGCGGCAAGCATAATAACTGGTCTATTTCTACAGACACCGGTATAAACCTTTTAGAGCCGGGCGAGCTTCCGCAAGAAAACGCACAGTTTTTAACCTTCCTTTGCGCAGTGATTAAGGCGGTTGACGAATATCAGGACCTTGTTAGAATTTCTGCCGCAAGCGCAGGTAACGACCACCGCTTAGGCGCTAACGAGGCACCTCCAGCAGTTGTTTCCATGTTCCTTGGAGATGAGCTTACAGGTATTTTAGAGGCCATTGAAAATAAAACCGAGTACGAGGGTATAGAAACCAAGGATATGAAAATTGGTGTGCACGTTTTGCCACGTTTCCCCAAGGATACAACCGACAGAAACCGTACCTCTCCCTTTGCGTTTACGGGTAATAAGTTTGAGTTTAGAATGCTTGGCTCCAGCCAGTCTATTTCTGATGCAAACACAGTGCTCAACACTGCAGTTGCTGAAGCACTTAAACAGTTTGCCGACATTTTGGAACCCGCCAAGGCGGAAGATTTTACAACTGCTCTTAACAACCTTATCCGCGACACTATAAAGAAACATAAAAAGATTATCTTTAACGGTAACGGATATGATGAGGCCTGGCTTAAGGAGGCGGAGGAAAGGGGACTGCTAAATTACCCCACCACTCCCGATTGTATGCCCCATATGTTGGATGAAAAGAATATTAAGCTTTTTACCGACCATAAGGTTTTTACCGAGACCGAAATTCGTTCAAGGTATGAAATTTTAATTGAAAATTACTGCAAAGTAATGAACATTGAGGCGGCTACCATGGCCAATACCGTAAGGAAATATATTTTGCCTTCTGTTACTGAGTATATTGGCTCACTAAGTCAGGTTGTAAATCTTGTAAAAAGGGCTACTCCTGAGGCAAAGGTCAGCTATCAAGAAAAATTGATTATGGAACTTTCAGATTATGTGAGTGAGCTTTACGAGAGCACCGAAATGCTTGAAGAGTTAAATGCAGAACTTGAGGGTATTGAAAACAGCCAAAAGAAGGCCGACTTTTATAAAGATAGGGTTATACCCCTAATGACAAGGGTAAGAAAGTCGGCAGATAAGCTAGAACTTATTACGGCGAAAAAATACTGGCCGCTTCCCACCTACGGCGATATGCTTTATAAGCTGTAATGATAAAAATACGGTGTAGCTACTAAGCTACACCGTATTTTATATTTTGTTGTTATTTTTTATTAGCAATTTATTTTTTCGCAATTTCGCTTATGAGTGAGGAACCGAGTATTAAAACCGCGCCGATAATAACGTAGATACTAGGTGGCGTAAGGGATAAGGCAGAGGAAAGGATTATTGCGAAAACAGGGTCAATATAGCTTAAAATGGCGGCTGTTTTAGCTTTTACTACCCCTATCCCGCCAAAGTAAAGCGCATAGGCAAGGCCTGTGTGGACAACACCCATTATTACTAAAACCCATATATCCAAGGGTTTAAAATGGGGTAGCGAAAACCCGTTTTGTAAAAGAAAAAACGGTAGCAGAACGGCCGAAGAAACTAAAAGCTGAGTAATGGTTTTATCGGTTGCAGATATGCCGGTTATCTTTTTATTTATCAGCACGGTAGCGGCGTAGAAAATGGCTGCACCGATGCCAAAAAAGAGACCTTTTAGGTTTAAATTCTGGCCCTGTTTTTCAAAAAATCCTGAAACCAAAGCAATGCCCAAAAGAGATATTAAAACCAGTAGTATATCAGTCTTTTTAAACCTTTCTTTTAGCAGAAAAGGTGAGGCAATAATAATTATCAGTGGGGCCATATAGTAGTAAAGTGTGGCGGCGGAAATACTTGTGTGATTAAATGCCTCAAAAAGTAAGAACCAATTTATGCCGAGGGTTGCCCCCGAGCAAATTAGTAGCGGCAAATTTTTCTTTATGTTGGCAAAATTAATTTTTTTAGCCCTAATTATAAGTAAAAAGAGCGCTCCAATAAGCCCTCTGAAAATTGCGACAAGAACAGAAGGCAGGGGAGTAAGCCCCTTAAAAATACCGACACTGCCAAAAATTAGCATTGCGGCAACAATCTTTAGTTTTGAAGAGGTTTCTATATTCTTCATTTTTTTCACCAAGGATATTTTAACAAATTTTTCTTCAAAAAGCAATAAAAAACCCAAGTAAGAATTTCTTACTTGGGTTTAGTGTTATTAGTCGCTTACGTAAGGAAGTAAAGCTACCTGACGGCTTCTTTTAATAGCTGTGGTAAGCTCTCTTTGATGCTTAGCGCAGGTGCCTGTTACACGGCGGGGAAGAATCTTAGCCCTTTCGGAAACAAACTTGCGAAGTCTAGCAACATCCTTATAATCAATAACCTCAACACGGTCAACGCAGAAATGACAAACCTTTTTACGGGGCTTTCTGCGTGCAGGTCTTTCGTTTTTATCCATAACAAATGACATCCTTTCTATAGTTTAGTGGTTGCCCTGATTTTAGGGCAAAGGCCTAAAATGGAAGGTCGTCGTCAATATCATCAATGGAGGTAAAATCACCTGCATCTGCATTAGAAAAACTAACGGGGGTTGCTGCAACAGCGGAAGCCGAATCGCCGTCTTTACGTGCAAAATCAGCAAACTGAACGTTATTTGCAACAACTTCAAACGCAGTGCGGTTATTACCGTCCTTATCCTGATAGCGACGAGTTTGAATAGAGCCTTCAATAGCAATCATTTGACCTTTTTTAAAGTACTTGGAAACAAATTCTGCAGAGGAACGCCAGGTTACGATATTAATGAAATCGGTTTGACGCTCTTCGGCGGAACGGGAAAAGCGGCGGTCTACAGCAATAGGAAAGCTGCAAACACTTACACCATTTGCGGTTGTTTTAAGCTCGGGGTCAACGGTCAAGCGACCGGTCAGAACTACAACGTTTAACATTTACCAGTTCCTCCTTACTTTTTAATGGTCATTACGCGAAGCACACCTTCGGTGATTTTCGCAACACGCTCAAGCTCAGCAGGGAACTCAGGAGCGGACTCAAAGTTATAAATAACGTAGTGTCCCTCTGCTTCGTCGTTGATAAGGTATGCAAGGCGACGCTTGCCCCACTCGTCAACGCTTTCAAGAGTACCATTTGCCTCTACCAAAGCTTTGAATTTTTCTGCCAAAGCGGCTACTGCTTCATCGCCGTTTGCTACGGAATAGATAAGCATTGCTTCATATTTGTTTGACATACTTGTTGCACCTCCTTTTGGACTTATGGCTCTTAAATTTCTTAAGAGCAAGGAGCTATTTATCTCAATAGCCATATAATTATATCAGTACTATTTGTAAAAGTCAAGTATTTTTAACCGGGTTGCTTATGAATTCTGCAATAAATATTTAGGGAAAACATGAGTTTTTGAAAATGCTTTATTCCTAATTGACATATTTTACTAATTGTGATATAATAAAGAAAAAAGGATATGATTGGCATGATTTATTACATGAGCAAGCATTGTGGTCTATCAAAGTGTTATGGCCTTTTTTGTGATCGATTAGAAGTGAGGATTCATTTAAAATTGAGTGATATAAGCGCATAGGCCATTATTGAGTGACCTATGCGCTTTTTTATTATTCAATAATAGGAGGTTTATATAATGAAGCATAAATTTTTAAAAATTCTTTCTAAAGTCATATTATCAATAACGATAGCCATAATTCTTGCTGTTCCTTTAATAGCTAATGCACATGAATTCAACCCACCTAGATATTGGAATGATATTTATTTTCATTCCGGAATGAATAAGCATATTGTGCGTATTAAAATAAATATGAATAACGTTAATAATGAAGTGTATAATAGGAAATTGCAAGATGCTATTAATGATTGGGAATACAATGATAATGGTTTTTGCCATACGGAAATCGTTACCGTTGCTTCAAATTTAATGGTGTATGATTCTTATCCTTCGACATTAAATCAAACCAGTTTTGCGGTTACATCCTCATCGTCATCGTCGGCAAATATTACAGTGTATCCATATGGAATAACGGGCTCTACCACTACTCAGGCATGTAGGAAAATTAATAGGGCTAATATTTACGCGAATATAAGTCGGCAACAAGCAGCAGGATTTAATGAAGCAGATATAGCAAAAACATGGGTGCACGAATTAGGACATGTTATGGGTCTTAACGAAACGAATGACGGAACACAGTCCGTTATGAGGCAAGGCAGAGGTACGGAATTCGGGTGGGATGAATTTTGGAAACCCCAGCCACATGACATATTAGATATTTCAAGGTATCATCGCGTTACATGGTAGTTTAGGGGGCTGTTTATTATGAAAAAAATATTTATATTTTTATGTATAGCATTTTTGCTCACAGGATGCGCCAGGCATGAGGCAAAATTCGTTGGATCCAGAGATACGAAAGATTTTTTCTGTGACATAGAAACATATCAAAGCGAAGAGAAGTTGGTTGGTGATAGCGAACTTATTATTTTAGGAACTGTTGGCAGCGCTTTATTGGTAGAAGAAAACTTCGGCGGCGAAATACTTTATGGTTCTAAAATCCAGGTTACAGTTAAAGAAGTAATTAAGGGCAGAGAAGACATCACGAACCTCTATGTTTTGCAAAGCGGCAGACCAAATTCGGACGATTATGAAACTAAACTTAAATCCGGCAAAAAATATTTACTGTTTTTAAATTCTAAGAGTTTTAATGGCGAAACCGTTTATGATTGTACAGGAATTGAACAAGGAATTGTGGAAATCAAAGAAAACGGACAGCTTTATTCTTATGCGGATTTTGGAGTTTCAGCAACCCTTGACGGCAAGGCGGCAAATACCTTCAAAAAACAAATTAGTGAATTCGTCTTAAAATAACTATTTGTGCGGCCAGGTTAACTGGCCGCATTTATTTTTTATGGGTGTTTTTTTGTTGCAAAGAAGAAGGTTATGTGCTAAAATATATCTGCTATCAGAGGAATTGGGTGAAAAGCCCAAACGAGCCCGTCGCCGTAATGCGAGTCTATTATTTTTCTTACCGCATAAGGGTAAGGCACCGAAATTTTAAAGGATGCCAACACCCGCCGCAAATGTGGGACAAACCATTGGAAGAAATTTCTGAGAAGGTGAAAAATATTTTTGCAGAGTCGGAATATTCTGTTAGCCGTTTCCTTATGCCTTGGTGATACGTGCTATAGCATCATAAAAAGGCAGGTCGCGAGCGCCGACTATGGTGGAAAATTAAATTTTAAGGAGAATACAAAATGAAGAAAACAGTAGTTAGAAAAACACTGTCGTTGCTTCTTTGTACACTGCTTATTGCGGCTATTGCAGTGACTACAATGGGTTGTAACGGCAAGGTGCTGCCCGATGACATAGGGGCCACCACAAATGACACATCCTCTGCACCTTTAAAGGAAATCGGCAAAGGTGAAAAAAGCTTCACATTTACCTTTGCGGGGCTTGATGGAGAGGAAACCTCTTACAAGGTTTTCACCGACAAAAAAACGGTTGGTGAAGCCCTAACAGAACTAGAACTTATAAAGGGTGAAAACGGACCTTACGGCCTTATGGTTACAAGTGTAGGAAATATCACAGCCGACACTACCTCAGAGTACTTTGCATTTTACATTGACGGCGAATATGCCATGACTGGTGTTGACAGTACCGACGTACAAAGCGGAAAAACCTATACACTTAAGGTTGAAAAATTTAAGTAATGGAAGCTTCCTCTAAAAAAATAGGAATAAGGGATATTGCCATTTTCGGTATGTTTTCGGCTTTAATGTTTACATCTAAGGTAATTATGGAGGCCCTTCCCAACATACATCTTATAGGTGTTTTTGTTGTTGTAATCACGTTAGTTTACCGAAAATACGCCCTTTATCCCATCTACGGTTTTGTTTTTATAAGTGGGCTTTTTTACGGATTTCCCTCTTGGTGGTTTTCCTACCTTTATATTTGGGCTATCCTTTGGGGGGCGGTAATGCTGATTCCGAAAAACATGCCCAAAAAAATAGCTCCTTTTGTTTATATGGGTGTTTTAGCTCTTCACGGACTACTGTACGGGACACTTTACACACCTATTCAGGTTTTATTTTTTGGGCTGGATTTAAAGGCAATCCCCGTTTGGATTTTGTCGGGACTATGGTTTGATTTAATACATGGAGTTAGTAATTTTTTCGGTGGCGGCTTAGTGGTGCCACTGGTTATGGTCCTTAAAAGGGCAAGCAAACGTAAAATCTAATATAAAGCCCCTGCAGAACATTTCTGCAGGGGCTTTATAGTATAATAAATACTTGCAATTAGGGTAGATAAGCGGTATAATAATATTGTTATACTAAGAGTAAGATAATTTTCTGTTCGGAGGTACTTATGACAGAGGTTATAGGCATAAAATTTAAAAAGGACGGCAGGGTATATTTCTTTGACCCCGACGGCAAAACCTTTCACGAGGGCAATAGGGTTATTGTTGAAACGGCAATGGGCACCGAATGTGGCTATGCTTCGGGCAGTAACCGTTTTGTGGAGGACGAACAAATTGTTTCTCCCCTTAAAAAGGTTATACGCCTTGCTACCGATATGGATATAAAAAAGCTGGAAGAAAATGCAAAAAAATCCAAAGAGGCATTTTCCTTTTGTGAGAAGAAAATCGAAGAGCTTTCGCTCGATATGAAGCTTATTGACGTTGAGGTTTCGTTTGACGGTTCAAAAATGCTCTTTTATTTCACATCCGAAGGCAGGGTGGACTTTAGAGAGCTTGTAAAAATTCTGGCCGGCAACTTCAAAACAAGAATTGAGCTAAGGCAAATCGGCGTTCGCGACGAGGCAAAGCTTTTGGGTGGACTTGGAATATGCGGTCAAAGCTTTTGTTGTCAAAGGTTTTTGGACGGTTTTCAGCCCGTTTCAATTAAAATGGCAAAGGAGCAGGGTCTTTCCCTTAATCCTACCAAAATTTCGGGCAGCTGCGGTCGCCTTATGTGTTGCCTTAACTACGAGCAGGATGCCTACGTTTATCTTAACAATTTAACCCCAAGGCAGGGCTCTATAGTTAAAACTCCAAACGGTGAGGGCATAGTGGTAGATACCAATGTGCTAAGCGGTATGCTATCAGTACGGCTTGGTGAAGAGGGTGCTGCTCCACAAAAATTCCATAGGGACGAAGTAACCCTTATAAGGGGTTGCCGCAAAAACGGCGCTAAGCCGGCAAAAGAAACGGCAGAAGAAGGCGCCGAAAAGTAGGGTAGGGAACACACCCCAAAGTTCGACAAAAGTGAATAAAACAATACATTTTTCAAAAAGTTTCTAAAAATCTCTTGAAAAAAATTTTGTATGTGTTAAAATATACTCATAAGTAGCATTGGAGGTGTTATGTAAAATGGCATACGTTATTTCTGATGAATGCATCAACTGCGGCGCATGTGCAGGTGCATGTCCTTGCGACGCTATTGCAGAGGGTGATGGCAAGCATGTTATCGACCCTGAGAAATGTGCTGATTGTGGTGCTTGTGCAGCAACTTGCCCCGTTGAGGCTATTTCGGCTGAATAATTCAGTAGTTTAGGGCTGTCTTTTCGTCCAGGGTAGTGTGCTATCTCTGACGGCAGGGCAGCTCTTTTCCTTGGTACATAAAATCAGGGTAGTTTGAATGTTAAACATCCCTTTTGTAGGGGTTGATTATACTATAAGGAGAAAAGTTATGGAAAACAAAATTTTAGTAGAGGTTTCGGCCCGTCATATTCATTTAAGCAAGGAACATTTGGAAATCCTTTTCGGCGAGGGTTATGAGCTTACCCCTAAAAAGGACCTTTCTCAGCCCGGCCAGTATGCTTGTGAAGAGCGTGTTACCGTTGTAGGCGCCAAAAAGGAGCTTGCAGGCGTTTCAATTTTAGGCCCTGTTCGTCCCGAAACTCAGGTTGAAATTTCTCTTACCGATGCACGCGCTATTGGCGTAGATGCACCCGTTCGCGAATCGGGCGACGTTAAAGGTAGCGGTAGCTGTAAGCTTGTTGGTCCTAAGGGCGAGGTTGAACTTTCTGAGGGTGTTATCGCCGCAAAACGTCATCTCCACTTAACCCCTGAGGATGCTGAGCAGTTTGGCGTTAAAGATTGCCAGATTGTTAAGGTTGAAATAAATACCGATGGCCGAAGCTTAATTTTCGGCGACGTTGTAGCTAGGGTTAGCCCAAAGTATGCCGCCGCTATGCATATTGATACTGATGAGTCCAACGCTGCAGGAATAAAGGGCGCAGTAATGGGCACAGTTATTGCCTAATGGAGCATAAATTAGGACTTTATATACACGTACCCTTTTGCATTTCCAAGTGTGATTATTGCGATTTTTATTCGCTGGATTACAGTAAGGAAAATGCGGAAAAATACGTAGAAAAAATAATTTCCGAACTAAATCGGTGGGGCGCTATATTAAGGTGTCCCGCCGACACTTTGTATTTTGGGGGCGGCACACCAAGTTTGCTTTCGGCAAAGCAAATATCCCGCATTATTGAAGCGGCAAAGAAAAATTTTGTGTTGGAGGCCGCCGAAATTACTTTGGAAGTCAATCCGAAGGAAGATTTAAGACAGTTTTTTATAGAAGTAAAAAATGCAGGAGTAAACCGAATTTCGGTGGGCTTTCAAAGTGGTGTAGACAGGGAGCTTTGTGCTCTTTCAAGGAGACATAAACTGAGCGACGCTTTACGAACTGTAGAGGATATAAAAGCGGCGGGAATTGAAAATTTTTCGCTTGATTTAATGCTTGGAATTCCTTATCAAACAAATGATTCTCTGAGGAAGAGCTTGGAAATAATGACCTCTCTAGAGCCCGCCCATATTTCGGCCTACCTATTATCAGTAGAAAAGGGAACTCCCTTTTATAAAAAAAGGGACAGCTTGGATATTGCCGATGATGAAACGGCGGAGGAATATTATCTTGAAACTTGCAATTTTTTAAAAGAAAAGGGTTTTGAAAGGTACGAAATTTCAAACTTTTGTAAGAGCGGCAAGGTATCACGCCATAACCTTAAATATTGGCAGGGCGCAGATTATTTGGGATTGGGTCCGGCTGCACATTCGAGAATAGGGGATAAAAGGTTTTACTATGATAAAAATTTAGAACAGTACCTTCTAAACCCCAAAGAAATTTTTGAGGGTGTAGCAGGGGATTTTGAAGAGCAGTTTATGCTAAATTTGCGATTATCCAGTGGTATTTGTTTTGAGGAAATTGCTCACAAATATAATGGACTTAATTATATGGCGGCAAAAAATAAAGCCGACCTTTTTGTGAAAGGCGGCCTTATGAAAAAAGAAAATAATATTTACAGTTTAACCGATAAAGGCGCTTTGGTTTCAAATACCGTTATTTTAGAACTTTTAGAGGAATTCGGGCAAAAAAAATAAAGGTTTTATTACCACCTTTATTTTTCCTTATAGTTTAAAATTTTCTCTGCATCCTTTACCAACTTAGCAAGGTTTTGTACAAGTTCGTTCGGTAGCGCGGGCTTACCCTTTGGGGTAACACCCAAAAGTTCATCACAGCTAACGTCATAGTATTTGGAAAGCTGAATCAAAAAATCAAGCCCACATTCTCTAATGCCTTTTTCATAGTGGGAAAGTAGTGCCTGAGAAACGCCAAGGTCAATGGCAGCCTGTTTTTGGGAGATGCCACGAGATTTTCTTATGTTGGAAATATTTTTAGGGAAATCGCAGTTCACATATTTCACCCCTTTGTTTTTGCCGACAAAAATTTGGCAAATTCTTCAAAATATTCGAAAAGTAATGACATTATAATACAAAAAAACCATTTTGTAAATAGGCAAAATATACAAATTGTAAATTGTTTTTTGACAAGGAGATACAAAAATGAGAACCTATAAGCTCCATTTAATAAGGCATGGAATGACCGAGGGAAACGAAAAAGGTCAATATATTGGGTCGACCGATATCGGAATTACTACAAATGGTATAATTGAACTCGAAGATTTAAAGGAAAAGGGTATTTACCCCAAATGCGACATTATTTTTTCCAGTCCTTTAAAAAGAGCGGTGCAAACTGCCGAGATAATTTTCCCCGAAAAGGAGATTATAGTTAATCAGAATTTAAGGGAAATGGACTTTGGTCAGTTCGAGGGCAAAACGGCGGAGGAACTAAAGGATAACCCTGCCTATGCCGAGTGGGTTGCCGGAAAGGTTCAGGCGGCCCCCGGTGGCGAAAGCGGAGTAGAGTTTGCTACCCGCCTTTGCGAGGGTATAGGCGAGATAATAAGAGAGATGATGAATAGAGAGGTTTATTCCGCAGGTGTTGTTATGCATGGCGGAGCCATTATGACCCTACTTTCGGTTTCTGCAGTTCCCAGACGAAGAATGTCGGAGTGGGCCTGCGGCAACGGCAGGGGATATACCGTTAGAATTACCCCATCACTTTATCAAAGAAGCGGTATTTTAGAGGTTATAGCCGAAATCCCCGAGGGCGGCGCAAACCTTATTACAGGACCGCAGCGAGAACTTATGGAGAAATACGGACAGTAAATCTAAAAATACTTTTTGTATAATGAAAGTTTTGTAAAAAATACTTGACAAAGCGGTGTCTTTGTGGTAAAGTATATAGGACAATAAAGTAGAACAGTAATCCCCGTTCTCACCCCCGGCCTAGAGCTTTAAGGGTCAATAAAGAAAATAACCCATTATATGGGTATATTTTGTTTATTTGTATTTGGTGCACGGACGGTATTTGCTGTCCGTGCTTTAATTTTAGACTTTGGAGGTGCTTTACAATTAGCATTAAAGAGTTAACCATTAATGAGGATATTAAGGAAAAAGAGGTTCGCGTTATTGATACTGACGGTTCCCAGCTTGGTGTTATGGGCATTAGCGATGCGCTTAGTGCCGCCTACGCTAAGGATTTAGACCTTGTTTGCCTTTCTCCCAACACAACTCCCGTTGTTTGCAAGATTATGGATTACGGTAAGTACCGCTTTGAGCAGACAAAGAGAGAGAAGGAAGCAAAGAAAAACCAAAAGATTATTGAGGTCAAAGAAATCCGTTTGGGCCTTAGTATTGACACGCACGACTTTGAAACAAAAGGTAACCAGGCCAAAAAGTTCTTGCAAAGTGGCAATAAGGTTAAGGTTTCTATCCGTTTCCGTGGCCGTGAAATGGGCCACCCCGAAATCGGTCTTGACACTATGGCTCGTTTTGCTGAATACTGCGCTGAGGTTTCAAATGTTGAAAAACCTGCAAAAATGGAAGGACGCAATATGCTAATGTTCCTTGCACCCAAGTCTTCAAAATAAGAGATAATTTTTAGGAGGAAAATAAAATGCCGAAAATTAAAACACATAGCGGCGCAAAAAAGCGCTTCAAGCTTACTAAAACCGGTAAGGTTAAACGTGCACATGCATTCAAGTCTCACATTCTTAACAAGAAAACCACAAAGCGTAAGAGAAACTTACGTAAGACCGTAGTTGCCGACGTTACAAACGTAGCAGCGGTTAAAAAGATGATTCCTTATAAATAATCGTAAAGAAAGATAGATAACGGAGGTAACAAGTAATGGCAAGAATTAAGGGCGCAATGATGACCCGTAAAAGAAGAAAAAAAGTTTTAAAGCTTGCTAAGGGCTACTTTGGTGCTAAGTCCAAGCTTTTCAAGACCGCAAAAGAGGCGGTTATGAAATCCGGCAACTATGCTTACGTTGGCCGTAAACTTAAAAAGCGTGATTTCCGTCGTTTGTGGATTACCCGTATTTCTGCAGCTGCAAAAATGAATGGTATGAACTACTCCACATTCATGAACGGACTTAAAAAAGCCGGTATTAACATGAACCGCAAAATGTTAGCTGATATTGCAGTTAACGACGCTGCCGCTTTCGCAGCTTTAGTAAAAAGCTCGAAGTCTGCTTTAGAGAAATAATTTTGCTCGCCCGAGGGAATTCTCGGGCGGCTTTTTTCATATTAAAGGCAGGGAAAATGTATAATGATTACCGCTAAAAGTAATGATAAAATAAAAGCTGTTACCGCACTTGTTTCATCGGCCAAGCGCCGTCGTGAGGCAGGTGTATTTGTGCTTGAAGGAACCCGTCTTTGCAGTGAAGCGCTTGACAGTAATATTTTGGTAAATGAACTATATTTTACGGAAAAGGTAGAAAAGGAAGACTCTTTGCTTGTTTCTAAGCTTAGTGAAAAGGCGGAGTTTAGCACATTGGTTTCTACCGAAGTTTTCGGTAAGATTTCCGATACAAAATCGCCACAAGGAATTTTGGCGGTGGTATCCTTAAAGACAAAAAACAGTTCTATAACTAGCGGAAAATGGCTTGGCTTTGAAAGGGTTTCGGACCCATCTAATCTGGGCGCAGCCGCACGCACTGCAGAAGCACTTGGCTTTAGCGGAATTTTGCTTTCAGGCGGCTCGGTAGACCCATATTCACCAAAATCTCTGCGCGCTTCAATGGGTGCACTTCTTCGCATACCGGTAGTGGTTTGTGATGACTTTTTAGGAACCCTTTCTTTGTTGCGGGATGATGGATTTTCGGTGGTAGGCACCGTTTTAGAACGTGGTGCCGAAAATATCCAAAACGTAAACTTTGGTGAAAATTCGGTTGCCCTTATAGGTAATGAGGCAAACGGACTAACTGATGAATGTAAGGACCTTTGCGATAAAAAGGTTTATATACCTATGGACGGTCGGGCGGAATCCCTTAATGCTGCTGCCGCTGCCACAATTTTAATGTGGGAGATGGTTAGATGATAGCCAAAGAGCAAGATTCGAGGTTTTACTGGCTTTGGCTACAAAGCTTTTTGGGGATTGGAAGCTGTAAGCTTTCTGAGGTGCTTGAGCATTTCAAAACACCAAAAGCGGTATTTGAAAGCAGTAAGGATGAGCTTGTTGCAAGTGGAATTTTTTCCAAGACTGATTTTTCCCGAAAAGAAAAAATTGTTTACAAAAAACTGCTTGAAAGTTTAAAATATTGCGACCAAAATAATATTCGTGTGGTAGATTTTTTGAGCACAGAATATCCCGAGTGTCTGCGTTTAATAGAAAACCCGCCCGCCCTTTTGTTTGTAAGGGGTGAAAATCTGCAAAATTTGTTTCCAAGTATTGCGGTGGTAGGTAGTCGAAAGGCCACCGATCATGGCAAAAAGGCGGCATTTTCGCTTTCTGCAAAGCTTTCCCTTGCAGGGCTTACCATTGTTAGTGGCGGTGCGCTTGGTATTGACAAAATGGCGCATCTCGGCGCTATTTCGGCGGGCGGTAAAACGGTTGCCGTTTTGGGCTCAGGTATAGATAATGATTATTTAAAGGAAAACGAGGGGCTTAGAAAATCGGTAGAAAAGCACGGCGCAATAGTGTCGGAGTTTTTGCCAAAAGCCCCTGCCACAAAATACACCTTTCCCATAAGAAACCGCATAATATCTGCTCTTAGTAGTGGCGTTGTTGTGGTAGAAGCGGGAGCGAAAAGCGGTGCGCTTATAACCGCCACCTATGCTTATGAGCAGGGTAGGGATATATTCGCCGTTCCCGGTAGTATAGAAGTGGATGAATGTAAGGGTTCTAACCAGCTCATTAAGGAATGTGCCACAGCTATAACCAGCTTCGATGATATAATTTCGGTCTATAGTGGAAAATTTGGAGATATACTTAAAACAAATGTATTTCTGACAAGGCAAATGACTGCTCCACTTTATTTTGAGCTCGAAAGGGAAGCGCAGTTAAATTATGAAAAAGGAATAAGTACCAAAGGGCAAAAAAACAAAAACACCGTAGAGTATATGCCTTTAAAGGATAATGGTGCGACTGAGTTTGTTTTGCCTGACCTTCAAAATATCTCTTGCAGTGATAATGCAAGGTTGGTTTTAAGTGCCTTCGACGCAGAGGTTATGGTTTCAGACTTATTGTCGTCAAAAAGCCGTCTTTTCGGCGGTGAATTTATTATGGCAATAACAGAGTTGGAGCTTAAAGGCTTTATTAAGGCGGTTCCTGTTGGAAGGTACAAAATAAATTTAGAAAAACACAGTTAAAAGTTTTATAATATTAGCAGATGAGAGCAAAAGGAATGATAGTATGTCAAAACTCGTAATAGTGGAGTCCCCCTCTAAAATCAAGAGCATAAAGAAGTATTTGGGCGATGATTTTACAGTTATGGCTTCTAAGGGCCACGTACGTGATTTGCCTAAATCAAAGCTTGGAGTAGACCTTAACAACGGCTTTTTACCGCAGTATATTGATATGAGTGATAAAAAGGCAGTTATAAAGGAACTCAGAGCGGCGGCAGAGAGTAGTGAAATGGTTTACCTCGCAACCGACCCGGATAGAGAGGGAGAGGCAATATCCTGGCACCTGGCTCAGATTTTGGGGCTGGATATGAATGCTGAAAACCGAGTTTGTTTTAACGAGATTACAAGAAGCGGCGTAGAAAGCGGAATGAATAATCCCAAAAAGCTAGATTTGGCACTTGTGGACGCTCAGCAAGCACGTCGTGTTTTAGATAGAATAGTTGGTTACAAGATTAGTCCTTTCCTTTGGAAAAAGGTTAAAAGCGGCCTTTCGGCTGGAAGAGTGCAGTCTGTAGCACTTCGACTGATTGTTGATAGAGAAAAGGAAATAGAAGGATTTATTCCGGAGGAATACTGGTCTATTGAGGCAAAGTTTTTAAAGGACGATATTGTATTCGACGCACATTTTTATGGTGATGCTAACGGCAAAAAGTTAAATCTTAATACAAGCGAAGAGGCAAATGAGGTTCTAAGTGGCCTTGAGGGCGCTAAGTACACCGTTAGTCAGGTTAAAAAGCAAAAGAAAAATGTTCAACCTGCACCGCCCTTTATAACCTCCACCTTACAGCAAGAGGCATCCAGAAAATATTCCTTCTCGGGCCAAAGAACCATGAGCATTGCTCAACAACTTTACGAAGGCGTAAAGCTTGCCGACGGTGGAATAACAGGTCTTATAACCTATATGAGAACCGACTCTTTAAGGGTTTCTGAAGAGGCAAGAGCGGCGGCAAGAAAATATATTTTGGATAACTTTGGTGCCGCATATCTTCCCCAAAAGGAAAGATATTGGAAGAGCAAGGCGTCTGCACAGGACGCGCACGAGGCCATTCGCCCGACAGATTTATTCTTAACTCCCAAAAAGGTAAAGGAAGCGCTAACCCTTGACCAATATAAATTATATAAACTTATTTGGGAACGCTTTGTATCGAGCTTAATGGCAGGCGCAGTAAAGGATGTTGTAAGCGTAGATATAACTACAGATAAATATCTTTTCAAAGCAAGTGAAACAAAAACCGCATTCGACGGATTTTCGGTGCTTTACGTTGAGGGCAAGGATACCGACGAAGAAAAGAGCGACGTATTACCGCCGCTTAGTGTTGGAAGCGAGGTAACAAGGAAAGAACTTACCCCGAAACAACATTTTACTCAGCCCCCCGCAAGGTATACTGAGGCAACACTTATAAAGGCGCTTGACGAAAACGGAATAGGCAGACCTTCTACCTATGCGCCTATTTTAAGCAATATTCTTTCTAAAGAGTATATTGAAAGAAAAGAAAAATCCTTTAAACCCACACCTCTCGGCACAGTGGTTACCGAGCTTATGATAAAGCACTTTACCAACATTGTTGACGTTAAATTCACCGCCAATATGGAGGGCGATTTAGATAAGGTTGAAAAGGGCGGCAAAAAGTGGGACTGCCTTGTTGGCGATTTTTATGAGGATTTTGAAAAAACTCTTAAGCTTGCCGAAAAGGATTTAGAAGGCACAAGGGTAGAGCTACCGCAAGAGGAAACCGACGAGGTCTGTGAAATTTGCGGCAGAAAAATGGTAATAAAGAGTGGCAGATTTGGAAAATTTCTTGCTTGTCCCGGTTACCCCGAATGTAAAAATGCAAAGCCCCTACCCGAAAACGAGGTTAAGGAGCCCTGCCCAAAATGTGGCGCTACACTCCTTAAAAAGGTTTCAAAAAAGGGCAAAACCTTTTATGGCTGTTCTAATTATCCAAGCTGCGATTTTGCAGCTCCTTCGGTTCCTACGGGTGAGCTTTGCGAAACCTGCGGCGGCTATATGCTGAAAGGAATAAGGGGCCGAAATTACTGTATTAACAGCGAGTGTCCCACAAGAGTGGAACTAAGAGAAAAAGCCGCGGCTAAAAAAAGTGGCGCTAAAACAGTCAAAAAGACTACAAAGAAAAAAACAAAATAAATCAAAGGGGAGGAAAGCGGGCTCATGAAGGATTATATTTCTGTAATCGGTGCGGGTCTTGCCGGTTCGGAAGCTGCATACCAAATTGCTAACATGGGCATTAAGGTAAAGCTTTTCGAGCAAAAGCCGAAAAAGACGTCTGCCGCCCACAAAAGTCCGCTTTTCGCCGAGCTTGTTTGTTCCAACTCCTTAAAGGCAATGCGTCTTTCTTCTGCGGCAGGACTTTTAAAGGAAGAAATGCGAAGACTGGGTTCTCTTTGCCTAATGGCGGCCGACGAATTTTCCGTACCTGCGGGCGGTGCCTTGGCGGTGGAACGTAACGGCTTTTCAAAGTTTATAACCGAAAAAATTAAAAACCACCCAAATATTGAGGTGGTGTACGGTGAGGTTACCGAAATCCCGAAGGATGGCATTGTTGTAATTGCTACAGGCCCTCTAACCGATGGGCAACTTGCAGAAAGTATTGCTAAAACTTTAGGAGAAGGGTACTTAAGTTTTTATGATGCGGCGGCGCCTATTGTATCTGACGAAAGTTTGGATAAGGAGCACTGCTTTTTCCAAAGCAGGTACGACAAGGGCGAGGGGGACGATTATATAAACTGCCCCTTAAACAAGGAGGAGTATGAGGCCTTTCACTCAGCCCTAATTTCGGCCGAAGTTGCGCCCCTACACGAATTTGATAAAAAGCCAAAGGTTTACGAGGGCTGTATGCCTATTGAAATTTTGGCTTCCCGTGGGTTGGATGCAATAAGGTTTGGCCCTATGAAGCCAGTAGGTCTTCGCGACCCCAAAACAGGGCACAGACCCTGGGCGGTGCTGCAGCTTAGAAAGGAAAACAGGGAGGGTACAATGTACAACCTTGTGGGCTTTCAAACCAACCTTAAATTTCCTGAACAAAAAAGGGTGTTTTCTATGATACCCGCCCTTAAAAATGCCGAATTTTACAGGTACGGTGTAATGCACCGAAACAGCTTTATAAATTCACCCAAGCTTTTAAGTAAAAGCCTTTCTTTAAAAAATAATAAAAACCTTTTCTTTGCAGGTCAGATAACCGGAACGGAGGGGTATATGGAGTCGGCGGCCTGTGGTATAATGGCGGGCATAAATGCGGCTAATTTGTTTTTGGGAAGAAAGGAGTTTGTTCTACCAGATACCACAATGCTCGGAGCACTTATAGGATATATAACAAACCCTGAAACCGAAAAATTTCAACCAATGGGTGCAAATTTTGGCGTACTACCGCCACTTTCGGAAAAAATAAGGGATAAAAAAGAGCGGTACGAAAAACTTGCAAACCGTTCTCTTATGGAACTTGAAAAAATATTGGAGGCAGAAAAATGAGGATAATTGTTGATGCATTCGGCGGAGATAATGCTCCACTTGCAGTTTTAGAGGGGGCTTCTGCCGCAGTTAAGGAATACGGCGTTACCGTGGTTTTAGCGGGAGATGAGCAAAAAATTAAGGACTGCGCAAAGGAAAATAACATTTCTCTTGCGGGCACCGAGATTTTGCAAGCCGACGATGTAATTTCTATGCACGATGACCCAACGAAGATTTTAAAGGAAAAGAGCGGCAGTTCTATGGCAGTAGGCCTTAAAGCACTGACCGAAGGTAAGGGCGATGCATTTGTTTCTGCGGGCAGTACGGGTGCGCTTGTTGTAGGCGGTACGCTAATGGTTAAGCGAATTAAGGGCGTAAAGCGTCCTGCGCTTGCATCTATGATACCTGGTAAAAACGGTAATTATTTAATGCTAGACATCGGCGCTAATGCAGACTGCCGCCCGGAAATGCTCCAGCAGTTTGGTATTATGGGCGCTGCATATGTTGAAAGCGTAGAGGGTGTTAAAAATCCCAAGGTAGCGCTACTGAATATTGGCATTGAGGATACAAAAGGCGGTGAGCTTCAAAAGGAGGCCTACGCACTTCTGCAAAATGCCCCTATAAACTTTGTTGGTAACGTGGAATCACGTGAAATTCCCAAAGGCGATGTCGATGTAGTAGTGGCTGATGGTTTTACAGGCAATATTGCCCTTAAGCTTATTGAGGGTGTTAGCAGCACAATGTTTTCAATGATAAAGGCAGTGCTTTATAAAAACGCACTTACAAAAATAGCCGCCCTTATACTTAAAAAGGGTCTTTATTCCATTAAGGCCAAGGCCGATTACAGCGAGGTTGGTGGCGCACTGCTTTTAGGAACAAGGTTCCCTGTTATTAAGGCGCACGGCTCTTCAAACGGCTATGCATTTAAAAATGCAATCAGACAGGCCGCGGCATTTAGCGAAACAAAGGTTATAGATAAAATAACCAAAGGTTTAGAGGACAAAAAGGAGACGGAAGCTTAAAACAATACTTCCGCAGATAGAGTATGGAAAAATTACAAGCGAGTTTAGGATATAATTTTAAAAATAAACAGCTTTTAGAAAATGCACTGACCCATTCTTCCTATGCCAACGAAAAAAGGGGAGGAGTTTCCTCTAATGAGCGGCTTGAATTTTTGGGCGATTCGGTGCTTTCAATTATAGTTGCCGAATATCTTTTTGAAAAATTTCCTGATATAGCCGAAGGACGCCTTACAAAGCTAAGGGCCTCTCTTGTTTGCGAAAAAACCCTTTGCGAGTTTTCAAAAAAACTGGGTATTGGAGAGGTACTGTTTTTAGGCAAGGGTGAGGCGGCAAACGGTGGAAGTGAAAGACCCTCCATTTTGGCCGATGCTTTCGAGGCAGTTTTGGCGGCAATTTACCTAGACGGAGGAATGAATAACGCAAAAAGCTTTGTGCTACGCTTTGTAACTGAAGAACTTTCACATCTGGAGCATGAGAACTTTAAGGATTATAAGACCGCCCTTCAGGAAATTATTCAAAGAAACCCCGAAGAGCAGCTTACATATAAGCTTGTGTCTGAAAGCGGACCCGACCACGACAAAAGCTTTGTTGTGGAGGTTCATTTAAACTCAAACGTTATTGGTAAGGGTACGGGGCATAGCAAGAAAAATGCCGAGCAAATGGCCGCCCGTCAAGCCCTGGAGCTTATGGGAATTGTACTATGAGCAAGGCGGGAAACATTTCTATTTTTGTACCTCACGTAGGGTGCCCTAACCGTTGCAGTTTTTGTAACCAAAATACCATAACGGGAAGGGTCTTGGTGCCTGCAAAAAAGGATGTACAAAATGCGGTTTCTATAGCCGCAGAAAAGGCCGATTACGACCCTAAAAACACCGAGCTTGCCTTTTTTGGCGGTAGCTTTACAATGATAGATAAAGCCTTGATGGAGGAGCTACTTTTTGCGGGGTATGAGTACGTTAAAAAGGGTATTGTTTCGGGAATTAGAATTTCCACCCGCCCCGACGGGATAAATAGAGAAATTTTATCCTTACTTAGAAAACACGGCGTTACAGCCATTGAGCTTGGCTGCCAAAGTATGGATGACGGTGTTTTAAAGAAAAACCTTCGCGGACATACTGCGGCGGACGTTTATAATGCTTCTGCCCTAATAAAAGAGTTTGGCTTTTCGCTGGGTCTTCAGCTTATGACAGGACTTTACGGTGATACCGATGAAAAGGCGCTTGAAAGCTTAGAAAAAATAATCCAGATAAATCCCGACACTTTAAGAATTTATCCAACCCTGCTACTAAAGGGCACCTATTTAGAAAGGCTCTATCTGAATGGGGAATATAAACCACAATGCATAGATGAGTCAGCGGAGCTTGTTTCGAAAATGTTGCTTCGTTTAGAGGAAACCCCAATAAAGGTTATAAGGGTAGGGCTTCACACAGTCGAAACGGATGGCTTTATTGCCGGTCCTTGGCACCCCGCATTTGGTGAAATTTGTGAAAGCTTGGTACTTAGAGAAAAGGCGCTAAAGCTTATAAAAGAACAAGAAATTCCCAAGGGGAATATAAATATTTTCGTGCCCCTTGGTTGTCTTTCAAAAATGATTGGGCACAAAAAAAGCAATATTGAATTTTTTAGTAAAATAGGATATAATTGTAGAGTATACGAAGATACGATAGAGGGTATAGTAATAAATTTATAAAATATATTATAGATTAGGAGAAAAGCCGTGCTTATTAAATCTATTGACATAATGGGTTTTAAGTCTTTTGCCGATAAAACAACGCTAAAGTTCGGCAAGGGACTTACTGCCGTTGTTGGCCCTAACGGAAGCGGTAAAAGTAACGTTTCGGACGCTGTTCGCTGGGTGCTTGGTGAGCAGTCTACAAAAAGTCTCCGCGGTACAAGTATGGAGGACGTTATTTTCAGTGGTACCTCTACCAGAAAACCGCACGGATACTGTGAGGTTACCATTCATTTTGACAATAGCGACCGCAGCTTAAGGTTTAATGACGATAACGTTTCTGTTACCCGCCGTTTTTATCGTTCACACGAGGGCGAGTATATGATAAACGGCGCCGCAGTGCGCCTTAAGGACGTGCATGAGCTATTTATGGATACCGGTCTTGGACGCGACGGCTATTCTATGATAGGTCAGGGTAAGGTTGACGCTATCGTTAACTCCAAATCGAATGAGAGAAGAGATATTTTTGAAGAGGCATCGGGTATTTCCCGTTACCGCTACAGAAAGATAGAGGCGCAAAGAAGGTTGGACGCGGCAGAGGAAAATCTTCTTCGCCTTAGAGATATTTTAGAGGAGCTTAAAAACAGGGTTGGTCCTTTGAAAGAGCAGTCCGAAAAGGCAGAGAAGTTTTTAGTTCTGGCCGAAACCAAAAAGGAGCTTGAAATAGGTCTTTGGACCAATATGCTAAATGAATCTAAAGAGGCCTTTAGAAATCAGGAAAGCAAAATACTTATTGCCACTGAACAGTATAAGCGCGTGGAGAACGAGCTACTTGATTTTGACGCTACGGTGGAGAAAAATAATTCTGATTTTGCCGCCGCTACAGTAAAAATTGACGAGCTTAAAAATGAGATTGCTTCTGCGGAGGAAAGTATTGCCCGTATCGAGGGTGAAATTAACGTTATCCGTCTTAGCATCGATCATAATAACGAAAACATAGGCCGCTTAAAGGGTGAACTTGAACAGCTTTCTGCCTCGGGCGAAAATGCTACCATACAAATTGAGGCCAAGCGCGGCCTTATTGCAGAGCTTGAGAGCAAAAAAGCGGAGCTCGGCGTTGAGGCAAACGGTATTTCCGAAAAGCTTTCAACCCTAATAGGAGAAAGCGAAAGTCTTTCCCGCCAGCTTGAGGAAAAGGCTATGGAACTTAACTCCATTTCACTTTTAATTTCAGAAAACAGGGTAAATTTAGTTACTGCAGAGTCATCCTGCGGTGAAATTCTATCCCGCGAGGGTGCGGTTGATACTGCGCTTGCAGAAAAAAGTATGGAAGTTGCCGCTTTAGAAAAGGAAGAAAAGGAACTTTTAAAGGACCTTGAAAGATGTAACGAAGCTATTACTTCTGCCGAAAACAGTATAAAGGGCTATGAACTCAGGTTTGAAAGCCGTAAGAAAAAGGTGGACGAGCTAAAGGCAGAAATAGATAAAATTAGCTTGGATATTTCCGAAGCAGAGCGCAGAGCTAAGATTTTAGAAGATCTTCAAAACAGTATGGAGGGCTACCAACATTCGGTTAAGGCCTGTATAGAAGAGGCCGAAAAGGGATTTTTGCGTGGTGTACACGGCCCCGTTTCAAGGATTATTGACCTGCCTAAGGAGTATGCAGTTGCTATAGAAATTGCACTTGGCGCCGCCGCACAAAACATTGTGGTGGAAACCGATGCCGATGCAAAAAGAGCAATTAACTTCCTTAAAACAAACAATAAGGGTAGGGCAACCTTTTTGCCCATTTCCGCAATTAAGGGTAAAAGCTTTACCGAAAGCGGAATAGAAGAGCAGTACGGCTTTGTTGGTATTGCAAGCGAGCTTGTAAACTTTGATAAAAAGTATAAAGATATTATTGACTATCTGCTTGGACGCACGGTTGTGGCGGAGGATTTAGATTCGGCTACCAATATTGCTAAAAAATACGGCTATCGCTTTAAGGTTGTTTCCCTTGATGGACAGGTTGTAAACCAAGGCGGCTCGCTTACCGGTGGTTCGCTCAGTAAAAACGCGGGTCTTTTAAGCCGCTCGGGCGATATAGCCGACCTTAAAGATAAGGCCAAAAAGCTTAAGGTTAAATTAGAAGAAAAGCAGGTGCTTTACGAGAATGCTCTTTCTGCACTGTCTTCGGTAGAGGCCGATATTTTGGCCGTTAAAAGCGAGGCCACAACGGCGAATGAGGATAAAATCCGCGTAGAGGGTGAAATTCGCCGCGTATCACAAATTGAGGCCGCTGCAAAAATCGCTTTAGCACAGCTTAGTCTTGAAAAAGAAAACGGCAAAAGCAGGTATGCAGAGCTTCAAAAAACCATTAAAACTGCCGAGGCCGAAATTGAAAAGCTAACACTTAGCGAGCAGGAAATCAAGGCCGAAATGGAAAGGGTGAGCGGAGGAAGAGATAGTACTGCCGACCAAAGGGAGTCGCTTACAAACCGCCTTACCGAGCTTAAACTTTCTATCTCTGCAGTTGAAAGGGATATTTTAAACGAAAATAATAATATTTCCGCTTTGCAAATGTCCATTGGCGGAAGTAATGAGCGTTTTGGCGCAATAAATCTGGAAATTGAGGGAATACTTAGCTCCAACAAGGTGTTTGAGGAAAATATACTTTCCCTTACCGCCAAAATAGAGGATACCAAGAATGCTATTTTGGATAAAAAGTCAGAGGTTGAAAACCAAATTGGTATCAGAAACTCCGTAGAATCTTCTTCTGCTGACATAAGGCAAAAGGAAAAGGAGAAGACAAGCGAAAGAGAACGCATTAACGGCGAGCTTGAGCGTCTTCGTGCCAAAAAGGAATCAATGGAGCAGGAGCTTGACGATATTATCAGAAGGCTCTACGATGAATATCAGCTCACCCGCACCGAGGCGGAGGATATGGATGTAAGGCTTGAAAATCCTGCCGAGGCAAAACGTCTTCTTGCCGAAACCAAGAATAAGATAAGAGCTCTTGGTAACGTTAACGTTGCGGCTATTGAGGAATATAAAGAGGTGGGCGAGCGGTATGAATTTATGTCGGCCCAGATTGAGGACGTTGAGAAGACCAAGGCAGAACTAGGACTTCTTATTAACGACCTTACCGAACAAATGCAAAAAATGTTTATGGAGGGCTTTGAGCGCATAGGCGAAAACTTCTCTAAAATATTTGTGGATATGTTTGGCGGTGGTCATGCCGAGTTGAAGCTCAGTGATCCCAGCGACGTGCTACAAAGCGGCATTGAGATTGTTGCCAAGCTTCCCGGTAAAAACGTACCGAGCTTGGAGGGTCTTTCGGGTGGCGAAAAGGCGCTTATTGCCATTTCTATTTACTTTGCAATTATGCAGGTTAACGCACCGCCCTTCTGCTTCCTTGATGAGGTTGAAACGGCCCTTGACGATATTAACGTTGAGCGCTTTGCAAACTATATGAAACAGTCCAAGCTGGATACACAGTTTATCTGCATTACCCACCGCCGCGGCACAATGGAGGCCGCAGATATGCTCTATGGTGTAACAATGCAAGAAAAGGGTGTAACTAAGCTCATTGAGCTTAACGTTACCCAGCTTGAAATGGATTTGAAGGCCCTTGAAAAATAGAAAATCTAAAGGTGAATTTTAATGGGATTATTTTCTAAAATAAAAAACGGTCTTAAAAAAACAAGCAACTCCTTTGTAAATAAGGTGGGCTCTGTTTTGGGTGCATTTACACGCATTGATGAGGAGCTTTTCGAAGAGCTTATAGAAACCCTTATCCTTTGCGATATTGGTGTTAAAACGGCCGAGAACATTTGTGAGGAGTTAAGGGAAAGGGTAAAAAAGGAAAAGGTAACCGACCCCACCCTTATCCGCCAAATGCTAAAGGATATTATTTTAGAAACACTTAGCGCAGACACTGAAATTGATTTATCGGGCAAACCTACCGTAATTTTGGTTATCGGCGTAAACGGCGTTGGCAAAACTACAAGTATAGGTAAAATGGCCGCATCCTACAAAAAAATGGGCAAAACTGTTGTTTTGGGCGCGGCGGATACCTTCCGCGCCGCTGCAATAGACCAGCTAGAGGTTTGGAGCGAGCGTGCAGGTGTTCCAATGGTTAAAAGCGTTGAGGGTACCGACCCCGCTTCGGTTGTTTTTGATACCTTGGCTTCTGCAAAGGCAAAGGGTGCAGACGTGGTTATTTGCGATACGGCAGGCAGACTTCATAATAAGAAAAACCTTATGGATGAGCTTGCAAAAATAAACCGCGTAATCGACCGCTCTATAGACTCGGGCAAAAAAGAAACACTGCTTGTTTTAGATGCCGCTACGGGCCAAAACGCAGTAAATCAGGCAAGGCAGTTTAGTGAGGTAGCCGATATTACGGGCATAATACTTACAAAGCTGGACGGAACGGCTCACGGCGGTGTTGTAATAAGCATTATGGATGAGCTGAAAATTCCCGTTAAGCTTATAGGTGTTGGCGAACAGATTGATGACCTTATGCCCTTTGATGCAAGGGAGTTTGTGGACGGACTTTTTGGTGATGAATAATTATGAAATTTATACTTGCTACTAAAAATCAAAAGAAACTCAAAGAGCTTAGAAGAATACTAGAGCCCATTGGATGCGAGGTTATATCTGAAAAGGATTTGGATTTTTCGCTAGAGGAAGTGGTAGAGGATGCTGATACCTTTGAGGGCAATGCTTTGCTTAAAGCCCGCTCGGCAATGAAACTTACAGGTCTTCCCGCCATAGCGGATGATTCAGGACTTTGTGTGGACTATCTTGACGGTGCCCCGGGCGTATATTCTGCAAGGTATGCGGGCGAGGAGCACGACGATGAGAAAAACAATCAAAAGCTTTTAAGGGCGCTGGAGGGACTTCCAAAGGAAAAGCGCACCGCCTATTTTGTGAGTGCCGTTGCGGTGGTTTTCCCTAGCGGTGAGGAATTTACCGTAAGGGGCGAATGCCACGGATATATTGCAAACGAAAAACAGGGTGAAAACGGCTTTGGCTACGACCCTCTATTTATAAGCGAAAAGGGTTGCTTTGGAAGCTTAAGTGATGAGGATAAGGACTCAATTAGCCATAGGGGAAGAGCACTTAGAAAAATGGCAGAGGTATTAAAGGAAAAATATTTATAAATTAACCAAAAACTTTTAAAGGCTTTGGCTAATCTTAAAGGAATGAAAATATGTTAACAAGTAAACAAAGAGCACAACTAAGAGGCCTTGCAAACTCGCTTGACGCTATATTTCAAGTGGGTAAGGGCGGAGTAAACGAACAGCTTATAAGACAGGTGGATGAAACATTAGAAAAACGTGAGCTTATTAAGCTCACTACTTTGGAAAACTGCACTACATCCTCAAGGGATGCGGCTGAAGAAATCGCGGCGGCAACTAATAGTGACGTTGTTCAGGTTATAGGCCGAAAGTTTGTGCTTTATAGAGAAAGCAAAGAAAATAAGCAAATTGTTTTGGTGAAAAACCGTGGAAAGAAATAAAAAAATTGCCATCTTTGGTGGCACCTTCAATCCACCCCATATTGGACATATCCTAATGGTTTCGGAACTTGTGCGACTTGGTGCTTTTGATGAAATTTGGGTAATGCCAAGCAAGGTGCCACCCCATAAAACGGGGAGCGTTGCGAATGAGGCCGATAGACTTTATATGTGTAAGCTTTCTTTTGGGTGCATAGATGGTGTTAAGGTTTCTGACTTGGAGCTTACAATGGAGGGCAAAAGTTACACGCTTTTAACCCTTGAAAAGCTTAAAGGTATGGGAATTATAAATCCAACCTTTGTAATAGGTGCAGACAGTCTTATTGAGTTTGAAAAATGGTACCGCTTTGAGGAAATTTTAGGCCTTTGTGAGCTTTTGGTTTATAAAAGAGCGGGGGAGTCAGAAGAAAAAATCAACTCCGCAAAAGAAAAGCTGGCGGCATTTGGCGGCAGGGTAACACTTATGGATATTTGTCCGCCAAAGGTTTCTTCAAGCGATATTAGGAATTTATGCTACAACGGACAGTCTATAGATAGTTTGGTTTCAAAAGAGGTTGCTAACTTTATAAAGGAGAAAAATCTTTATACCGCAAAGCAGTATTTAGAGCCAAAGCTAACGGAAGAGTGTATTTTATATAGGGAAGAGTATGATGAGTTTGTTAGACTTTTAAAAACTCTTCTTACCGAAAAAAGGTTTTACCACACCCTTTGCGTGGCAAAGGAGGCGGTGCGTCTTGCAAAACGCTATGGCGTCAACACTAAAAAGGCCTTTTTTGCGGGACTGCTCCACGACGTTTGTAAGGATATGGCGGGAGATACTCAGTTAAAGCTTTTTGAAGAGTTTGGGGTAACACTGGACGAATTGGTTAAAAACGCGCCCAAGCTTTGGCATTCCTTATTAGGTGCCGAATATATAGAGAAAAAATTAAATGTTACCGACCCTGATATAATAGCGGCGGTTAGGTATCATACCACCGCAAGGGCGGACATGTCACTACTTGAAAAGATAATTTACCTGGCCGATTTCACTTCGGAAGAGCGGAGTTATAACGGAGTAGAAGAAATGCGGGAAGCGGTGGATATTTCGCTTGAAAAGGCGATGCATATAGCACTTGAATTTTCGGTTTCGGAGCTTGAGGGTGCGGGCAAGCCCGTGCACCCCGACACCCTGGCCGCATTCCAAGAGGCAAAGGAAAAATATCGATAATTTATGTATTCATAATTTTGGAAAAGAGGAATTTTTTTGAAGGCGTACGACATTTTAAAGCTTGCCGTAAAAGCACTTGACGACAAAAAGGGCGCAGACATTGCAGTAATAAAGACCGATGCGGTTACAGTTATTGCAGATTACTTTGTGCTTGTTACTGCAACCTCAAATCCTCATATCAGGGCGCTTAGCGAAGCGGTAGAGGAAGCCCTATCGAATGAGGGTGTAGAGGTAAGCCATATTGAGGGCAGAACAACGGGCTGGATACTTTTAGATTACGGCGACGTTATTATAAACGTTTTAGATAGCAAAAACCGTGATTTTTACGGACTTGAGCACACCTGGAGCGACGGTGTACAACTAGATATAACCGAACTTTTAAAATAATTATTTAAGGGATGAGCAAAATGAAATACGATTATACTGCAGTAGAAAATAAGTGGCAAAAAATATGGGATGAGCAAAAAACATTTGCGGCTAAGGATGATTTTACAAGGCCAAAATTCTATGGACTTGTTGAATTTCCTTATCCTTCGGGACAGGGACTTCACGTTGGCCACCCCCGTTCCTATACTGCTTTAGATATAGTTGCAAGGAAAAAGAGGTTGGAGGGCTTTAACGTACTTTACCCCATGGGCTTCGACGCTTTTGGACTTCCTACCGAAAACTTTGCAATTAAAAACCATATCCACCCCGAAATTGTAACAAAGCAAAACATTGCTAACTTTAAAAAGCAGTTAAAGGCGCTTGGCTTTTCCTTTGACTGGGATAGGCAGATTGATACCACCGACCCCGCTTATTATAAGTGGACTCAGTGGATTTTCCTCCGCCTTTTCGAAAAGGGACTTGCCTATAAAAAGGAAATGTCAGTTAACTGGTGTACCTCTTGTAAGTGCGTGCTTGCGAACGAAGAGGTTGTTGGCGGCGTTTGTGAGCGCTGCGGCAGTGAGGTTATCCGTAAGGTTAAAAGCCAGTGGATGCTTAAAATTACCGACTATGCGGAAAAACTTTTAAACGGCCTTGATGACGTAGATTTTATTGATAGAGTAAAGACCCAACAAAGAAACTGGATTGGCCGTTCTACAGGTGCAGAAATAAATTTCAAAACTACAACCGGTGATACACTTACCGTTTATTCCACAAGGGCCGATACACTTTTCGGCGCAACATATATGGTTATTGCTCCCGAGCATCCTATGATTGATAAGTGGCAAAGCACACTTGAAAATTTTGACGAGGTTATCGCTTATCGAGAAAAGGCGGCAAGGAAGTCTGACTTTGAGCGTACCGAGGTTGCTAAGGACAAAACCGGCGTTCGTTTGGATGGCGTATGCGCCATCAATCCCGTAAATAAAAAGGAAATCCCCATTTTTGTTTCGGACTACGTACTTATTTCCTACGGCACAGGCGCTATTATGGCCGTTCCTGCGCACGATACCCGCGACTTTGAATTTGCAAAGCAGTTTGATCTGCCTATCGTTCAGGTTGTTGAGGGAGGCAACGTAGAGAAAGAGGCATTTACCGACTGTGAAACAGGGGTTATGATGAACTCCGAATTTTTAAATGGTCTTTCGGTTGAGGCCGCCAAGGAAAAGATTACCGAGTGGCTTAAGGCTGAGGGTATAGGACATAGTAAGGTAAACTACAAACTTCGTGACTGGGTGTTCTCCCGCCAACGTTATTGGGGCGAACCTATTCCTATAGTTTGTTGCGATAAGTGTGGCTATGTTCCGCTTGAAACAAAGGATTTGCCCTTGCTTTTACCTAACGTAGATTCTTACGAGCCTACGGAGAACGGCGAATCCCCCCTTGCTAAGATGACCGACTGGGTTAATACCACCTGTCCTAAGTGCGGCGCCCCCGCCAAAAGGGAAACCGACACAATGCCTCAGTGGGCGGGCTCTTCGTGGTATTTCCTTCGTTATATCGACCCCAAGAATGACGATATGTTCGCGGCTAAGGAGAAGCTTTCTTATTGGCTTCCTGTTGACTGGTATAACGGCGGCATGGAACACACCACGCTTCACCTGCTTTATAGCCGTTTTTGGCATAAATTCCTTTATGATGAGGGTCTTGTGCCCACTGCAGAACCCTATGCAAAGCGCACAAGCCACGGCATGATACTTGGCGAAAACGGTGAGAAGATGAGTAAGTCCAGGGGCAACGTTGTAAACCCCGACGATATTATTCGTGATTACGGCGCCGACACAATGCGCCTATATGAAATGTTTATAGGCGATTTCGAAAAGGCCGCACCCTGGAGCTCAACCTCCATTAAGGGTTGTAAGCGTTTCCTTGAAAGGGCTTGGAGCTTGCTTGACATTGTTACCAAAGCAAACGGCTATAGCGAAAAGCTTGAAAGCGCATTCCACCGCGCCATTAAAAAGGTCGGCGAGGACATTGAAACTCTTAAAATGAACACCGCCATTGCAACCCTTATGGCACTGCTTAACGATATAAATGCGGTTGGCAGTATTACAAGGGACGAGTTTAAAACCTTTATTATTTTACTTAACCCCTTTGCACCTCATATGACAGAGGAACTTTGGGAGCTGGCCGGTTTTGAGGGGGCACTAAACAAGGCAGAATGGCCGAAGTACGACGAGGCAAAGTGTAAGGACAGTAACATAGAAATAGTTGTTCAGATTTGCGGTAAGATTAAGGCCAAGCTAAACGTAGCAGCAGAAATCACCGCTGAGGACGTAATAAACCTTGCCAAAAATGATGAAAAAATTGCAAAAGAACTTGAGGGCAAACAAATAATTAAGGAAATCTACGTACCTAAAAAGCTTGTTAATATAGTGGCAAAATAACACTTGACAAAAGGGTATTTTTGGGTGTATAATAGTTTCCTAGAGAATATTACCCCTGCAAACTTGCGGAGGGAGGGAATAAAGATGAGTCAGGTAAGAATTAAAGAGAATGAATCTTTGGATAATGCACTTCGTCGTTTCAAGAGAATGACACAAAAAGACGGCGTTATTCAGGAAGTACGTAAGAGAGAGCATTATGAAAAGCCCTCTGTAAAGCGTAAAAAGAAGTCGGAAGCCGCTCGTAAGCGCAAATTTCGCTAAGTAATTTGCCATAAGCGCACCGAAATAGTGCTTAAAAACGGCTTGGTTTCAAGCCGTTTTTTGTTTTAAATTTTACTTTAAAGGTGAAAAAATGTTAATTAAACCTTATAAATATTTTGAAAGCGCTACCGATATATCGGCTGATTATTTGAAAAGCATTGGTGTTACAGCCCTAATGCTCGACGTTGATAACACCCTTACTCTCCGAAAGGGAAGTGTTATATTAGAGGGAGTGCCGGACTGGCTTAAAAAAATGCAAAATGAAGGGATAAAGCTTATAATTCTTTCCAACTCTAAACCGAAAAGAATGGAAAGGGTTTCAAAAAACCTGGGGCTTCCCTTTGTGGCGTACGGTATGAAGCCCATTACTGTTGGCTATTTTAAAGCAGCCAAAAGAATGGGCGTAAAAAGGAAAGAATGCGCTATAGTCGGCGACCAGCTTTTTACCGATATGCTTGGTGGAAATTTAGCGGGGGTAAAGACGATACTGGTATCCCCGAAAGAACTTGAAACCACGTTTTTGTTCAAGGTTAAAAGAGGTCTTGAAAGGCCGCTTTTAAAACATTATAAAATACCCTGTAGTTTTTAGGCGGAAGGTGAAAATATGTCAGCAATTTTTGGGCCTGCGGGCAATTCTGAAAGCTTTACTACCCTTGGATATAAAAGCTCCTTACAAGTGCCCGAGTATCTTGTGAAAATGGGACTCGATGCATTTGAGTACCAATGCGGCAGAGGTGTAAATATAGGCAAGGAAAAGTCAACTGAGCTTGGCGTTTTAGCCAAGGAAAAAGGAATAACCCTTTCTCTTCACGCGCCTTATTATATTTCAATGTCTTCGGTGGAAGAGGAAAAACGTCTAAATTCCGTTAAATATATTTTAGACAGCGCTGCGGCAGTAAATTATATGGGCGGAAACAGAATAGTAGTGCACACCGGCTCCTGCAGTAAAATAAGTAGGGAAGAGGCACTTTCCCTTGCTATAGATACAATGAAAATAGCGCTTGATGCTTTGGATAATGCGGGGCTTTCCCATATTCACATATGCCCCGAAACAATGGGCAAAATTAACCAGCTTGGCACATTGGAGGAGGTGCTTGCCCTTTGCGAGGTGGACGAGCGCTTAATTCCTTGCATTGATTTTGGACATTTAAATGCCAGAACAATGGGTGGCTGTAACAGTGCGGAGGATATTTTAAAGGTTTTTGAAACCATTGAAAACCGTTTAGGATATGAAAGATTAAAGGGCTTTCACTCCCATTTTTCTAAAATAGAATATACTACGGGTGGCGAGAAAAAACACCTTACCTTTGAGGATGCCCTTTATGGCCCCGATTTTGAGCCGGTTATGGAGATTACCGCAAAGAAAAATTTAAGCCCTACATTTATTTGCGAATCGGCGGGAACACAGGCCGAGGACGCGCTTTCAATGAAGCAGTACTATATGTCGGTAAAATAGCATTGATGGTTTGGACGGAAAATAATATACAAATTGCTTCATAAAATGGCATAAATGCCTTGACAAAGTTTGGAAAACAAGGTATAATTTTAGTAACTGATTTAAAGAGAAAAATCAGTATTTATTTGGTATATATCGGTACTGACCGATAGTTAAATTTGGAGGTAAAAAATATGGTATCTGCCGGTGATTTTAGAAATGGCGTAACATTTGAAATGGACGGAAACGTTTATCAGATTATTGAGTTTCAGCATGTTAAACCCGGTAAAGGCGCCGCTTTCGTACGCGCAAAAATTAAGAACGTAATTGCAGGTTCTGTGGTTGAACGTACTTTCAACCCGAATGATAAATTTCCTACTGCATTTATTGAAAGAAAGGAAATGGAGTACTCTTATAACGATAGCGGTCTTTACTACTTTATGGACCCTGAAAGCTATGAGCTTATTCCTGTAAATGAATCTGACCTTGGAGACAATTTTAAGTTTGTTAAGGAAAATATGGTTTGTAAAATTCTTTCCTACAAAGGCAACGTTTTCGGTATTGAGCCGCCTACATTTGTTGAGCTCACCGTTACCCAGACCGATCCCGGTTTTAAGGGTGATACCGCTACCAACGCTACCAAACCCGCTACACTTGAAACAGGTGCAGAAATTCGCGTACCGCTATTTATTGATGAGGGCGACGTTATCCGTATCGACACAAGAACCGGCGAATACATGGAGCGCGCATAATTTTTTAAAAAATATCTATAATATCCGTAAGGAGTGTGCTTTAAATGACAATTTCGGAAAAAGTTGCTTACATCAAAGGTCTTGCTGAGGGCTTAGAGCTTGACAGCAACGACAAAAACAGTAAAGTGCTTAAAGCAATTATTGAGCTTTTAGAGGATGTAGCCCTTACAGTTGAGGATTTGGAGGATGCGGCAGCTGAGCTTTGCGAGCAGATCGACGCTGTTGACGAAGACCTTTCCAATCTTGAGGACTTTGTTTATGACGATGAAGATTATGAGGACGACGATGATGAGTTCTTCGATGAGGACGACGACCTTTATGAGGTAGAGTGTCCCGCTTGCCATGACATTGTTTACCTTGATGAGGGAATGCTTGAGGAGGGCGAAATCGCTTGTCCTAACTGTGGCACAAATCTTGAGTTTGATTTTGAGGGTTGCGACTGCGAATGCGACAGTTGCGAATGTGATTGCAGCGATAAATAATTAAAAACGGCGGGGTGCTGCAAAAAGCGGCACCCCGTTTTTTGTGAGGTATTATTTTGAGTTTGAAAACCTTTAACATAACATATACCAAAGAGGAAAAGAAAGAAACTTTCGCCTATGGCAAGGTGGGGGTAATTATTACGGCAGCGGGAAGTGCCAGTCGTATGGAGGGGCAAAATAAAATTTTAGCATCCTTGGTGGGCATTCCTGTAATAGCTCGCACCATTATGGCTTTCCAAGATATTTTGTCAATAGAAAAAATTGTGGTTGTAACAAGGGAAGATATGGTGGCCGATATACAAAATTTAGTGGCCGAATATAATCTTTTTAAGGTTAGTGATATTGTGGTTGGCGGCCCTTCAAGGCAGGAGTCGGTTAGAAACGGTTTTTACCTACTTGGTGCAGATGCCGACATAAAAACCGTGCTTATACACGACGGCGCCAGACCGCTTGTAAGCAGTAAGGTTATAGAGGGTGTAATTTCGGCGGCCGAAGAATTTGGCGCTGCTATACCCGTTGTTGCACCTAAGGATACCGTCAAGGTAACGGGCGCTTTAGGTAAGGTTATAAACACCCCTGACCGCAGCACTCTTTGCCTCGTTCAAACTCCGCAGGGTTTCAAAACCGAAAATTACAAAAAAGCGCTTGAATCGGCGGAGGAAGAACTTGCAAACTTCACCGATGATAGCAGCGTGGTGGAGAATGCGGGTATTACGGTTTATACTACCCTTGGTGACTATAAGAACATAAAAATTACTACACCGGAAGATCTGGAACTTGCATCTGCATTTTTAAAAAGGGAGGAAAACTTATGAGAATAGGACACGGCTATGACGTTCACCGCCTAGAAATCGGCAGAAAGCTAATCCTCGGCGGCGTAGAAATACCCTATGATATGGGTCTTTTGGGACATTCGGATGCTGATGTTTTACTCCACGCTATAAGTGATGCCCTGCTTGGCGCTGCGGCTCTTGGTGATATCGGAAAGCATTTTCCTCCGAGTGATGCAAAATATAAAAATATAGATAGCCGCATCCTGCTTCGTGAGGTTGCAAAGTTACTAAGGGAAAAAGGTTTTGGCATTTTGAACATTGACTCTACAATACTTGCCGAAAAACCAAAAATGGCGCCCCACATTCTAACAATGAGGGAGAATATAGCGGCCGATTTGGGAATTCCTTTAAATGCGGTAAGCGTTAAAGCCACCACTGAAGAGGGGCTTGGGTTTACGGGAAAGGGCGAGGGAATAGCCGCCCACGCCGTTTGCCTTATAGAGGAAAAGTAATATCCTTATAATTCATAAAATATAAGCGCCTTTAATAATATTAAAAGGGGTGCTTATATGTTTTTTAAGGTTACAAGCGCAAAAATCTTGTCAAAATATTTGCTTATTTCGGTTTTGTCGGTTGTGCTTTTGGTTTCGGCGCTTTTCCTTTTTTCAAATAGTGTAAAGGGAGAAAACCTGCCGCAAAATGCAGCGACAAATAAGCAAAGGGAAGAGTTTTTAAAAGAACTTGGGGTTACTCCTAAGAAGGATGCTATCTGGGAAGTAAAGGCGGTTGAAATACCCTATAAATTTTCAACCGTGTATGAAGAGTATAATCTTTTGCAACAACGGGCGGGTTATGATTTAAAGCCCTTTTCAGGCAAAAAAGTGGAGTTGTATACAGTTAAACTGGAGGGCAATAGAGATGACCTTTATGCCCATTTGCTTGTTTTGGATGGAAGTTTAATAGGCGGAGATATAGCGGCCATAGCAGTTGAAGACGGCTATATGCTACCACTTAAGAAAATAACATAATAAAGGAAAAACAAAAGTAGGTTTAGCATGGAAAGACTTGATAAAGTAGTTTCAAAATCAAAGGGTGTATCACGCAGTGAGGCAAGAGGTCTTATTTTAAGGGGACTTATAAGCGTTAACGGGGGTGTGGTACGGGATATTGGCGCGAAGGTGAATTTTAGCGTCGATGAAATATCCTTAGAAGGGGACGACCTATCCTATAAGGAACATATCTATATAGTAATGAACAAGCCAAAGGGCGTTTTGTCGGCCAGTGAAGATAAGAGGACAAATACGGTGGTTGATTTATTAGATGACAGCGCCAAAAGGAGAAATCCTTTCCCCGTGGGGCGGCTTGATAAAAATACAACCGGCATGCTGATTTTAACCGATGACGGTGATTTTGCCCATCGCCTTTTGTCCCCCAAGAAAAAGGTGCCCAAGGAATATATTGCGGTGCTGGACGGTGAGATAACAAGTACGGTTATTTCGGGTTTTGAAAAGGGTGTTACTCTTGCGGACGGAACAAAGCTTTCTCCTGCAAAGCTTACGGTTTTGGATTCGCCCTTTGTGGCCGGGGTTACCATAATAGAGGGTAAGTATCATCAGATAAAAAGAATGTTTGGAGTTTTTGGGCTTGGTGTAAACGAACTTAGTAGAGTATCTTTCGGCGGGCTGAAAATCCCTTCGGATTTAAAGGAAGGACAGTGGAGAGAACTGAACAAGGCCGAGCTTTCAAAACTCCTTGAAACTGCCGGTTTATGTACGGATAAATAAAAAAATGTCAAAATATGTCGTGGTTTTTGTGAAAAGTATTATTATGCTGAAAATCATTAGTCAATATCTACAAAATAAAAGTTGAATATTTGGACAAATGTGGTATAGTAATTTGCAGCGCATCTTGATATAATATTTTCACATAAAACATACTCGTGTGTTTTTGAAAATAGGAGGTCATTTAAATGGCAAGTCTTTCACTAAAAAATATTTATAAGAAGTATCCCGGTGGCGTTATCGCCGTTTCCGACTTTAACTTGGAAATTAAGGATAAAGAGTTTATTATCTTGGTTGGTCCTTCCGGTTGCGGTAAATCCACCACCCTTCGTATGATTGCAGGTTTGGAGGAAATCAGCAGCGGTGAGCTTTACATTGGAGATCGTTTGGTTAACGACGTTGCTCCCAAAGACCGTGATATTGCAATGGTGTTCCAGAACTATGCTCTTTACCCGCATATGACTGTGTTTGACAACATGGCATTCGGTCTTAAACTACGTAAAACATCTAAAGAGGAAATCCGCCGCCGTGTAGAAGAGGCTGCTCGTATTCTTGATATTGAGCACCTTTTAGAGCGTAAGCCCAAGGCACTTTCCGGTGGTCAGCGTCAGCGTGTTGCTTTAGGTCGTGCAATCGTTCGTGAGCCTAAGGTATTCCTTCTTGACGAGCCGCTTTCTAACTTGGATGCTAAGCTTCGTGCACAGATGCGTACCGAGCTTACCAGAATGCACCAGAAACTTGGCACAACCTTCATTTACGTTACCCACGATCAGACCGAGGCTATGACAATGGGTACCCGTATCGTAGTTATGAAGGATGGTCTTATCCAGCAGTGCGACGCTCCTCAGGTTCTTTACGACAGACCTTGTAATATGTTCGTTGCAGGATTTATCGGTTCTCCTCAGATGAACTTTATCGAGGGTAAGGTTATTAAGGATGGCGACAAATACTATGCAGAGTTTGGCTCTGAAGATACCAAAACCCGTGCAGGCGTTAAGTATCGCATCCTTCTTCCTGAAAACAAAAACGCTAAGGACGCTTTGGTTCCTTATGAGGATAAAGAGGTTATGATTGGTATCCGTCCTGAACACGTTCACAACGAGCAGAACTTCCTTGACACAATTCCCGAAGGTATTGTTGAGGCAGACGTTGAGGTTACTGAGCTTATGGGTGCCGAGACCTATCTGTACATGAACTGCGAAGGTCATCCTATCAATGCTCGTGTAGACCCCTCTAACACCGCTCGTCCCGGCGACAAAATTAAGATTACAATTGATCCTACCAGGATTCACTTGTTCGACAAGGATACTCAGAAGACCATTTGTAACTAATTTTGTAATAGGTTATAAAGAATTTGCGCCCGCTTTTTGCGGGCGCTTTTTTTACCGACGATTTTTAGAATTTGGGGCTTTTGGTTGCCCTATATATTATATGTATATATGGTAGCGCAGTTATTTTGTTAAAAAACTACACTAAAAAGGGGAGGCTGGCACCCTTTTTTATTTTATATTACAAAATTTAAAAAACTAAAAAAAGTTCTTGACCTTGACAAGGTAGTGTGCTATAATCATAGGTACCACATTAGGGTCTTTTTTTTTGCGCCGTTTTTTTGGGTTAGTCAAAAGGGCGGTTCAATATGGCTCTAAGGCAAAGGTTCGCATTTGTTCTTCGCCACTCAGTCTTGAGCATACTGGTGGCTTACGGGCTTTTGTTAGTGGGAGGCTCGTTTACTTCGCTTTGTCGAAGCAAAAAATATTTCCGTAAAACGGGAGGTGCCGTCATGAGAGTAAAAATCACATTAGCTTGCACAGAATGTAAGCAACGCAACTACAACACTATGAAGAACAAAAAGAACGACCCTGATCGTCTCGAAATGAACAAATACTGTCGTTTCTGCAGAAAGCACACTGTGCACAAGGAAACAAAGTAAGGGGGCAGCACGATGAAAGTTTTAAAAACATTCAACAAGGCCAGCCAAATTCTTGCAATCCTTGCAGCAGTAGCAGCAATAGTATTTTTCTTTTTCGGTTTTGCATCTGTCACAGCTGACGGTGTAAATCATGTACTCACGGGTGCTGAAATGTGTTTTAAGGGCAGCGAAGAGGTTGCCGGAGAAACGGTAAAATTAGCAAGGAGTGCCGACGTATTTTTCTGCTTTATTTTAGGTGTAATTGGTATAGTAGCTTCTGTACTTACATTTAAAAATAAAGGCGCACGTTTTGCCTCGCCGCTATTTACTATAGCTCCTGGTATCTACATGCTGGTTATTGCGCTTAGCAGACCTGTAAATTTTGTAGATCTTCGTCCTTTAGCAAATGTTGATTACAGCACACTTACCTATGAGTTTGGTGTTTGGGCAATTACCGCTTCATTCCTAGCTTCCGCTGTGTTTGGCGTTGCTCATCTTCTTTTGGCCGATAAGATTACCGTTATCGAAACAAAAGCAAAGTACACACTTCCTCAAAAGGTAGTTCGTTTCTTCAAGGATTATAAGAGCGAAAGCAAAAAAATTGTTTGGCCTACACTAAAAACAGTTTGCCGCAACACACTAATTGTTTTTGCAATGTGTGCAATTTTCGGCGTTGTTATCTGGGTAGTAGATTATGGCCTCGCAGAACTTTTAAAGGTTCTTTTCGGCCGCTAAGTTAAATCCTAGGAGGCTGCTAATGTCTGAGTTAAGTGAAGCAAAATGGTATGTAGTTCATACTTATTCGGGCTACGAAAACAAGGTTGCTACCGACTTGGAAAAGATGGTAGAAAGCCGCAAAATGCAGGACCTCATTTTGGACATAAAGATTCCTATGGAAACGGTTTCTGAGGTGAAGGATGGCGTTGTTCGTGAAATCGAGCGCAAAATCTTCCCCGGTTATGTTCTCATTAAAATGATTGTTACTGATGACTCTTGGTACGTTGTTCGTAACACCAGAGGTGTGACAGGATTTGTCGGACCTGCTTCAAAACCGGTTCCCCTTACCGACGCTGAGGTTGCGGCCTTGGGCGTTGATAAGCACAGTGTAGAGGTTAAGTACAGTGAGGGCGATATTGTTCGCATTGTATCCGGACCCCTTAAGGGAACAGAGGGCACAGTTATTTCTGTTGACCCGGCTAAGAACTGTGTTAACGTTAAAATTTCCATGCTTGGTCAGGAAATACCTGCCGAGATGGAGCTGGACCAGGTTACACCTGTGTTCTAATTCAATTTAGTTTATTTGCTAAATGCAAGTTAAAGACAAGAGTTTACTTGTCGCGTGGGAGGGGTATAACCCCGACTGATGGTTTGAAACCATCCTACCACAATTTTTGGAGGTGCAAAAAATGGCTCAAAAAATTACTGGCTATATTAAACTTCAAATTCCCGCAGGAAAAGCAACTCCGGCTCCGCCGGTTGGTCCCGCGCTTGGTCAGCACGGTGTTAACATCATGGCTTTCACTAAGGAATTTAATGAACGTACAAAGAATGACGTAGGTCTTATCATTCCTGTTGTTATTACAGTTTATGCAGACCGTTCGTTCAGTTTTGTAACCAAGACTCCGCCCGCATCCGTTCTTATTAAAAAGGCATGTGGCCTTGAGAGCGGCTCCGGCGTTCCTAACAAGACTAAGGTTGCAAAAATCACCAAAGAGCAGATTACAAAAATTGCCGAGCAAAAAATGCCCGACCTTAACGCAGCAAGTGTTGAAGCAGCAGCTAGCATGATTGCAGGTACTGCACGCAGCATGGGCGTAGAAGTAATCGATTAATGCTCCTGGGTGGGAGGAAAAAATCCGATTTAACCACTTTTTTGGAGGTATAATAATGAAACACGGAAAAAAATATAATGAAAGCGCAAAGCTTATCGAAACCGGTAAGTTTTACGATTTAGAAGAGGCAATGGGCCTCGCAGTTAAAACTGCAACAGCAAAGTTTGATGAGACGGTTGAAATCCACGTTCGCCTTGGTGTTGATTCACGTCAGGCAGACCAGCAGGTTCGTGGTGCTATCGTTCTTCCTAACGGTATTGGTAAAGACGTTCGCGTTTTGGTTATCACCAAGGGCGACAACGTTAAAGCAGCAGAAGCAGCAGGCGCTGATTTTGTAGGTGCTGAAGAAATGGTTGCTAAAATCCAAAACGAAAACTGGTTGGATTTTGACGCAGTTATTGCTTCTCCTGATATGATGGGTCTTGTTGGACGTCTTGGTAAGGTTTTAGGTCCTCGCGGTCTTATGCCTACACCTAAGGCAGGTACAGTTACTCCTGACGTTGCTAAGGCAGTTACCGAAGCAAAAGCAGGTAAGGTTGAGTACCGTCTTGACAAAACCAACATTATCCACTGCCCCATCGGCAAAGTTTCCTTCGGTGCTGAAATGCCTCAGGAAAACTTTGTCGCACTTATGGGTGCAATTGTTAAAGCAAAGCCCGCAGCTACCAAGGGTCAGTACATTAAGTCCTGCACCATTGCTACTACTATGGGCCCTGGTGTTAAACTTAACGTTGCTAAATTCGGTGCATAAAATTCCGAAAGCAGAAATGCAAAGAAAAAATGCTTGACATTAATCTTTGTATGTGATATTATATGTGTGTTCCAAATCCAAAGACAGTAGGTGGCTATGCCGTAAATCCTACCGAGGAGAGGCGCAAAGTTAACATTACTTTGTTTTTATGCCTACCCTAATGTCTTTGGGGTAGGCATTTTCATTTTTTCAGGAGGTGAAACTAAATGCCGAGTCAATTAGTTTTAGAACAAAAGAAAGCAGCTGTAGCAGCTCTTACCGAGCAGTTTAAAAACTCCTGCGTTGGCGTAGTTGTTGACTATAAAGGTATCAGCGTTGCTGATGATACTGCTCTTCGTAAAGAACTTCGTGAAGCAGGCGTTAAATACTCTGTTGTAAAGAACTCTATTTTGAACTTTGCTGCACAAAATGCAGGTCTCGAAGGTTTGGAAGAGGTATTTGCCGGTACCACCGCTATTGCTACAAGCGAGGACGACTATGCTGCAGGCGCCAGAATTCTTGGTAAGTATGCAGAAGGTCATGACAACTTTAAGATTAAGGGCGGATTTATGGACGGCAAGGTAGTTGACCTTGCTACTGTTGAAGCTCTTTCTAAGCTACCTTCCAGAGAGGTACTTCTTGCTACAGTGCTTGGTGCATTCAATGCTCCCATTGCAGCATTCACCCGTGCTGTTCAGGCCATCGTTGATAAAGACGGTGAAGCAGCACCTGCAGCAGAATAATTTCTGCAAAAACAAAATCTAAATTCAAAACAAATAAAAATTATTGGAGGAAATAAAAATGGCATCTGAAAAAGTTTTAGCTATGGTTGAAGAGTTAAAGACTCTTCCCGTTTTGGAGCCTTCTGAGCTCGTAAAAGCAGTTGAGGAAGAATTTGGCGTATCCGCTGCAGCAGCAGTTGCAGTAGCAGCTCCCGCAGCAGGCGGCGCAGCAGCAGCTGAGGAGAAGACTGAGTTTGACGTTGTTCTTGCAGCAGCAGGCGCAGAGAAAATTAAGGTTATCAAGATCGTTCGTGAGATTACCGGTCTTGGCCTTGGCGAAGCAAAGGCACTTGTTGACGGCGCTCCCAAAACCCTTAAAGAAGCTGCTTCTAAGGAAGAAGCTGAAGAAATCAAGGCTAAACTTACTGAGGTTGGCGCAACTGTTGAACTTAAGTAATTGTAGTTTTGTAGCATAGGGCAATAGCCCTACATAACAAATTAAAAGCTAATCACCCTGGAAAGTCTCCCAGGGTGATTTATTTTTTATTTTTTAGAAGAAATTTGTAAAAATTTAAAAGTATTTGTATTATTTTGCGGAAAAATGTGGTAAAATAAAGAAAACGCAGCACAAAATTTTAATAAGGAGATTTTGTTAATGCCGCACAAAATAAAATGCTTGGCAGTTATGCTTATTATAGTAACCTTGCTTACAGGGTTCAAGGGCAAAAACCGTTTTGCCCCACCCAACGGTTTAGACGTTTACTATATAAATGAAAGTAAAGGCGAAAATAAGGATACTGCGACAACCTCGGTAGTTAGTGATAATAAGTCAAGTAGCAACAAAGTATCCAAAACCTCTTCGGACAAGAAAACAAATAGCGAACGTGAAGAGAGTAAAAAGGAAGAAAAATCCGTTTGGGATAAGGATTATGTTGAAAATATTCCAAAAAGCTTAAAGGATAAGGGTGTTTATATGCTCTTGTCGCGCGAGCTTTTGCCCTTCGAAGAAAAGGTTATTTTGGAATTTGAAAGACAAACGGGAATGGACGTTACAGTAGAGGTCGTGCCCCAAAAGGACTATCTATCAAAGCTTGCTGTAATGGTAGGTGAGGGGAGCGCTCCTGATGTGGCTGAAATAGGCTTTGCAAATTTGTATAGCACGGCGGCGTATTTTACCCCGCTTGATAACGACACCTTCCGCCTGGAGGATAAAATTTGGGATACCGAATATATGCAGGGCGTAAAATATAAGGGCAACTATTTCGGCCTTTCTATAAAGGGCGCCCCGCGAACCGAGGGAAATAACTACGTTACATATTATAATAAAAGTATTTTAACTGCGGCGGGTATTACGGCCACTCCTTATGAACTGTACCTTTCGGGCAGATGGAATTGGACAAATCAAAGGAATATAGCCGAAAAGTTGAAAACATGCGGCAAGGGGCTGACGCCCATATCACTAGAGGGCATGGATTTATATATGTTATCGGCCGGTGTTGATTTTGTCTTGCCGGCGGAAAACGGTTTTGCTTCGGCGCTAAGCGACAGTGCGGTGCAAAGCATTATTTACGAAAGTTTTGAAGAACTACGTCTTTTAAAATCCAAAAATATGCTGACCCAGTTTAATCCATACGGCTTTCAAAACGGGGAGATAGGAATGGTTTCGGCAAAAGCCTTTCATATGTATAATTCGGACAGTTTCTGTTTGGGCTTTAAGGGTAAAAGCTCGCAACTGGAGGCGGTACCCATTGCAGGTCCTACACAGGAAACCGCCCATACGCCTCTAAAGGGCATCTGCCTGGGAGTCCCTAAAGGAGCTAAAAACATAGAGGGAGCAGCATATTTTATCAGATATTTTTTAGACCCTAAGAATGCTGATACAGGTAATCTTTTCTACAACTCACAGTTTAAAAAGGTTTATAGCGAAATAACAAAGGGCGAAAACGTTAAAAAACAGTGTGCTTTTTCTGAAGGTATTTTAAATGCCGAGCAGGACGGACTTTATAGTGAAATTTGTAATGCAGCCGCCAATGCTAATAAGGGTGAAACTTTAAATGAAGTTTTGTCTTATAAAGAAAAAATAGACAACGCGGTTAAAAAATAATATATATTTTAAAAGGTGCGGCAGGGAACGTTTATCCCTGCCGCCTTTATTTTTTAATTTATATGGAATAAAACTAAGCAAATAAGGGGTTTAGAGAGATGGAGGGAGGATATTTTTTAATGGTTATTTTACACAAAAATCTCCCGATTTTTTCGTAAAAAGAAGAGAAAATAACTTTTTTGAAAAATTTTTAAAAAAAGTAAAAAAATGCTTGATTTTTAGCGGAAAGTATGTTATCATACATAAGTACGCTATGCGTATAGATATGCGATGATGTGGGAGGTGGCCAGCTTCGGGCTGGGAAATTTCCACGGAGTATGTCCGATTTTAAACCGGGCGAAGAAAACTTAAACCAGCGTCAGAAAGGGAACTTGCGCCCTTTTTGGCCGACAGCTGAAATGCTGTCTCCCGGAATAGACTGCGACCCCAGACTATCCGGTTTTAAAAATGTGCAGGGTTGAAACACCCGGCACCTTGTAAGTTTTGCCCGCCAACATTTTAAGGAGGCGACCAAAATGGCCAAAGAGAAAATCAGAATTCGTATCAAGGGATACGCCCACGCATTAGTGGACCAGGCAGCGGAGAAGATTGTTGAGACCGCAAAGCGCACCGGCGCTAGAGTATCGGGTCCCGTTCCGCTCCCCACCGAGAGAGAGGTTGTTACAATCCTCCGTGCTGTTCACAAGTACAAGGACAGCCGCGAGCAGTTTGAAACAAGAACTCACAAAAGGCTTATCGACATTCTCAGACCTTCCAACAAAACTGTTGAGGCTCTGACAGGTCTTGAGCTTCCCGCCGGCGTTGAATTTGAGATTAAGCTTTAATCCAAATCGCACCGACTGGTCAAGTTGGCGAAAGTCAACCAATAACCATCAAGGAGGAAAAATAAAATGCAAAAAGGTTTAGTAGGCAAAAAGCTTGGTATGACTCAGCTTTTTGACGCAAACGGAAACGTTGTTCCCGTAACTGTTATAGAAGCAGGCCCTTGCGTAGTGGCTCAGAAGAAAACAGTTGAGAACGACGGTTACGAAGCAATTCAGGTTGGTTTTATCGACCTCAAGGCTTCTAAAGTAAACAAGCCCCAAAAGGGTCACTTTGCAAAGGGCGACGTTGCTCCTAAGAGGGTTCTCCGCGAGTTCCGCTTGGAAGATATTTCCGGCGTAAACGTTGGCGATATTCTTAAGGCAGACATCTTTGCAGAGGGTGAACACGTAGACGTAAGCGGCACAAGCAAAGGTAAGGGATATGCCGGCGTAATTAAGCGTTGGAATTTCTCCCGTCTTAAGATGTCGCATGGTACCGGTCCTGTTGCAAGGCACGGCGGTTCCTTGGGCGTTATCGATCCCGCCAGAATCTTCAAGGGAAAGAAAATGGCAGGTCACCTTGGTGCAGAACGTGTTACTGTTCAAAACTTAGACGTAGTTAAAGTAGACGCTGAAAATAATATCATAGCTGTTAAAGGCGCCGTTCCCGGTCCTAAAGGCGGCATTGTTATTTTAAAAAACAGCGTTAAGGCCTAAGGGAAGGAGTGTTGAATATGCCTAATGTAGCAGTATTAGATATGGCCGGCAAAAAGGTCGGCGACATCGCGCTTAAGGATTCCATTTTCGGAATTGAACCTAATGCAGTTGTTATGCACATGGCAGTTGTTAACTTTCTTGCTAACAAACGTCAGGGCACACAATCCACTTTGACCCGTACCGAGGTTTCCGGTGGCGGACGTAAGCCCTGGAGACAAAAGGGAACAGGCCATGCAAGACAAGGTTCTATCCGCGCTCCCCAGTGGAGACACGGTGGTGTAGCTCTTGGTCCCAAACCCAGAGATTACTCCTATTCACTCAATAAGAAGGTTAGACAGCTTGCTCTTAAATCTGCACTTTCTGATAAGGTGCTTGGCGATGCTTTAATCGTTTTAGATGAGCTTAAGCTTGACTCCTACAAAACAAAGACCGTTGTAGATTGCCTCGCAGCAATCGGTGCAACCGGCAAAACCTTAATCGTGCTTGACACTAACGATGCTTTCGTTATTAAGAGCGCAGCAAACATTAAGGGAACCAAAACTACACAGTACAACACCCTAAGCACCTACGACATTATCAATGCTGATAAGGTTGTAATGGTTAAGGGCGCAGTAGAAAAAATCGAGGAGGTATACGCATAATGAAAGCAGCACAGGATATTATAATTGCTCCTATCATTACTGAGAAATCTATGTCAGCCATTGCTGATAAGAAGTACACCTTCAAGGTTGCTCCCGACGCAAACAAGGTTGAGATCGCAGCAGCGGTTGAAAAGCTTTTCAAGGTAGAGGTTAAAAAGGTTAACACAATGAATGTTAACGGAAGAAGCAAGCGTGTAGGTCGCTACACCGGAAAAACCGCAGACTGGAAGAAAGCTATTGTTACTCTTACCGAGAAGTCCAAGACAATTGAGTTCTTTGACGGTTTGATGTAAGTTTTTGGAAGATTTAACTTCCGGCAATGTATGGGATCAAAGGTCCCGCTAAGCCTAAATAGGAGAGTGAAATTAAGATGGCTATTAAACATTATAAGCCGACTACTCCCGGTCACCGCAATATGACAGTTTTGGATTATTCCGAGCTTTCTAAGGTAGCACCCGAGAAAAGTCTGCTTGCACCTATTAAAAAGAATGCAGGCCGTAATAGCTATGGCCGCATCACCGTTCGTCATCGCGGCGGCGGAAATCGCAGAAAATACAGAATTATTGATTTTAAGAGAGAGCGTTTCGGTTGTCCTGCAACCGTTATGACTTTGGAGTATGACCCCAACCGTTCTGCTTTCATCGCACTTGTTAAGTACGAGGACGGCGAGAAACGTTACATCATTGCTCCTATCGGCCTCAAGGTTGGCGACACTGTTGTTAGCGGCCCCAATGCTGATATTAAAGTAGGTAACGCACTTCCTCTTGTAAACATTCCCGTTGGTACCTTTATTCATAACGTAGAGCTTTATCCCGGCAAGGGCGCTCAGCTTGCCCGTTCTGCAGGTAATATGGCTCAGCTTATGGCTAAGGAAAACGGCATGGCACTTCTTCGCCTTCCTTCCGGAGAGCTTAGAAATGTTCCTGTAAACTGTATGGCTACTGTTGGTCAGGTAAGTAATCCTGAGCACGAGAATGTAAACATCGGTAAAGCGGGTCGTAAGCGTCATATGGGTTGGCGTCCTACAGTTCGCGGTTCTGTTATGAACCCCTGTGACCACCCCCACGGTGGTGGTGAGGGTAAATCCCCCATCGGTCGTCCCGGTCCTGTTACCCCCTGGGGTAAACCCACTCTTGGC
>JAZQSV010000055.1:0-25032 GCA_045630265.1 Acutalibacteraceae bacterium | reverse complement strand
CTAATATTATTAGATAGAAAGGTCCTGCACGTAAAGTGTGCGAACTTCCGTTTCGTCAGACTTTGGTTTATCGCGCTCGGCAAGGAATTTTGCGGCAACCTGCGGGAATAGTGCGTAGCTGAGCACGTCTTCCTCACTCTTTGCAAGGTCCTTTGCCTCTTCACGGTATTTATCCATCTCGGGTGCGATAAGGTCGGCAGGACGGCAGGTGATAACCTCGTCATCACCAATGGCCTTTTTCCTAACCTCTTCGTTAACCTTACCGGGAACCTGGCCGTACTCACCACGAAGAAGACCCTTAGATTCTTTAGTAACCATTTTGTAGCGCTCGCCCGAGAGTACGTTGAGTACTGCCTGTGTGCCTACAATCTGGCTTGTGGGGGTAACAAGTGGCGGGAAGCCAAAGTCTTCTCTAACCCTGGGAATCTCGGCCAAAACGTCGTAATATTTGTCCTCGGCGTTTGCTTGTTTGAGCTGCGAGATAAGGTTGGAAAGCATGCCGCCCGGAACTTGATACAAAAGAGTATTAGTATCAACGTTTAGCACCTTGGGGTCAAGGTCGCCTTGTGCTTTAAGCTTTGCAGCGATTTTTCTGAAATGTACCGCGGCGTCGCTAAGCTTTTCAAGGTCCAAACCTGTATCACGCTCGGAGCCCTTAAGGGTAGCAACCAAGGCCTCGGTTGCGGGCTGAGAGGTACCGTTGCCAAGAGGGGAGAGGGCACAGTCAACAATATCAACCCCCGCCCAAGCGGCCATAAGATTGGTCATATCGCCGGTACCGGTGGTATTGTGGGTATGAAGGTGAATGGGGCATTTAACTGCCTCTTTAAGCTTTTTAACAAGGTTGTATGCATCAATGGGAAGAAGTAGGTTGGCCATATCCTTAATACAAATGGTATCGGCACCCATTTCTTCAAGCTTTTTAGCAAGATTTACAAAATACTCCTCGCTATGAACGGGGCTTATTGTGTAGCTGATAGCGGCTTCACAAACTGCGCCATATTTCTTAATACTCTTCATTGCCTGTTCCATATTACGGGTATCGTTAAGCGCATCGAACACGCGGATAACGTCAATACCGTTTTCAATGGATTTTTTAATAAAGGCATCAACAACATCGTCGGCATAGTGTTTATAGCCCAAAATATTCTGGCCGCGAAGAAGCATTTGAAGCTTGGTGTTGGGCATTGCCTTTTTAAGCTTTCTAAGGCGCTCCCATGGGTCTTCACCAAGAAAACGCATACAAGAGTCAAAGGTAGCACCGCCCCAACACTCTAGCGACCAATAGCCCATTTTATCTAGCATTTCACAAGCGGGAAGCATATCCTCAACCCTCATTCTTGTGGCGGCTTGCGACTGATGGGCATCACGTAAAATTGTATCAGTAATATAAAGTGGTTTCATAGACATTTAAAAATCCTCCGGGACTTATAAAATAAATTATCTTAATAAGCCAAAATATGGTTTTGCAAAACGTTTTATAGCAGTTTGTTATATTAAATTATCCAAATATAACAATCAAAACACCTGCGGCAATAGCCGAACCGATAACACCTGCAACATTCGGACCCATAGCATGCATAAGTAGGAAGTTGCTGGGGTCTTCTTTTTGGCCTACAACCTGAGAAACGCGGGCCGCCATAGGAACGGCAGAAACACCTGCCGAGCCGATAAGCGGATTAATTTTCTCTTTAAGAAACAAATTCATAAATTTAACGAACAGTACGCCGGCAGCGGAAGCAACACCAAATGCAATAACGCCCATAATAATTATCTTGATAGTTTCAAGCTTTAAGAATGTGTCTGCAGTTGCAGTTGCGCCAACTGTAATGCCAAGGAATATTGTAACAATATTCATAAGCTCGTTTTGAACGGTTTTTGAAAGCCGTTCGGTAACGCCGCATTCACGAAGCAAATTACCAAGCATTAAGCTGCCAATAAGCGGAGCGGCCGAGGGGACGAGTAGGGATACAAATGCAGTTACAACAATGGGAAAAATAATCTTCTCTGTTTTGGAAACGGAGCGAAGATTGGACATTTTAATACGGCGCTCTTTTTTGGTGGTAAGCAGCTTCATAATAGGTGGCTGAATTACCGGCACCAAAGCCATATAAGAATATGCGGCAACGGCAATTGGGCCTAAAAGGTGGGGAGCAAGCTTACTTGTAACAAAAATTGCGGTAGGACCGTCTGCACCTCCGATGATACCAATAGAGGATGCTTCGGTTCCTGCAAAGCCCATAAATTTGGCGGCAATAAAGGTTGCGAAAATACCAATTTGTGCAGCAGCACCGAAAATAAGTGATTTGGGATTTGCAATAAGGGGACCAAAATCGGTCATTGCACCAACACCAATAAAGATAAGACAGGGGTAAATACCAAGCTTAACGCCAAGATAGAGGTAATCTAAAAGGCCTGCAGAAACGGTGCGCACACCCTCAGCCAGTACTATATTGTTGATTGAAAGAACACCATCGTTTAAGGTAAGTCCCTTAATATCAAGTACAATGCCAATATTTTCCTTAATAACGTTACCCGCCATATCAACAAGTGCGCCCGAACTATTAAAAGCGGCAGCGCTGTTTAGGGTAACACCCGAAATATGGCCAAAGAAGTACTGGCCACTTAAAATAACGTCACCTGACTCTAGAACGTGGAAAAGGGCAGGGTCTTTAAGGTTTATTGAATCCACAACGTTTGCGCCGCCAAATAAACTCCAGTTTACGTGGCCGCCTGCGAAAAGCTCTTCGTGAAACATTTCCGCACCGGGTAGATTGGTAAGAAGCATACCAAACGCAATAGGTAAAAGCAAAAGTGGCTCAAATTTCTTTACAATAGCAAGAAATAAAAGAACACAGGAAATAGCAATCATTATAAGGCATTTCCAGTTTGAAAGTAGGAAATAAAATCCCGTGTCTCTCAAAAAATCTATAACAGGAGTAAGCATATAAGTACCTCTGGGCGTTATTATTCAATAACACAAATAGGTGTGCCAGACTCAACAGTTGCGCCCTGGTTTACACCAACAAAGGTTACTACACCATCGGCGGGGGAGAGAATCTCGTTCTCCATTTTCATTGCCTCTAAAATAGCAAGAACCTGACCGTTAGTAACCTTGTCGCCAACCTTAACGTTAACCGAAAGAATAGTGCCGGGCATGGGAGCGTTGATTTTCTCACCGCCCGCAGGAGCAGAAGCAGCAGGCGTAGCAGGAGCTACTGCTACGGGCTCAGCAGCAGGTGCCGGAGCGGTAGCGGGTGCTGATTTTGCCTCAGTCTCGCTTATAAGTTCAATAGAAACCTTATATTCGGTTCCGTTTACGTTAACTCTATAATTTTTCATAATAAATTCTCCTTATCTCTCCATAAAAGTATGAGGTTTACATTTTTTCGATTGAAACAATCCTAATAGCCGAAACATCTGTACCAAGGTCCTCAGCAATAGCTGTGGCAATAGCAGCAACAGTTTCGCCCCTGTTAGGTATTTCTACGGGTGTTTTCACAGTAGTACTGTTTATAGGAGACACCGATGTATTTATATCGGCTTCGTTCTTGCCGATTTTCTCCGAAATCTGACATACCGCGCCCAAAATTTTGCAAAGAAGTATTATAGCAATAAGTCCTGCAAAAACAATACCTACACCGAGAACACAAACAGTAAGGTCGTTTGGGATAGCGGCATTAAGGGTTAAAGGTAACATTTTTACACCTCCGCTCATAAAAGGAAATTTGATTTGCCTTTGCGGGCAAAACCAAATTCTCCCGCATTATAAATTTATTATAATGTTTTATAATCTAAAAATCAACACATTTTATTCCAAATTTATACTTTTTTAATATTTTTTAGAAAATATTCTCTTATAGCATTATATAAAAAACAAAACCCACCAAGCGGTGGGTTTTAAAAATGGTTTTGTAATGTAGAAAATCAGTAGCAGGCCAAAATTTCCAAATTGTTGGAAACAACCTTAAACTTATCTAAAGCGCAGTGGGGAAGCAGGAAGTAATCACCCTTTTTGAGCTCTCTTTTATATCCGTCACCCAAAATTTCGCCCTCACCGTCTGCCACAATGTATATGGCGTTTTTGTTTAGCGAAAGCTCGCCACCGCTAAGAGTAAAGCGCCTTAAAGAAAAATTGTCGGTCTGATTTTCGCCTATAAGCTGCTCTACTAAAACTCCCTTTTCATCTGAAACTGTAATGGGCTTTACAAAGGGGTTTTCGCTTTGCTCAAAGTTAAAGCATTTAAGGGCAATTTCGGGGACAAGTCCTAAATACATTTCATTATCCGAAAGTCGGTAATCACCGCAATAGCGTTCGGGCTGAATTGTGAAGTCGGTTGGCTCCTGCACCTCTAAAATAAGGCAACCGGCACATATTGCGTGTACGGTATTTGCAGGGATAAATACAACGTCGCCTTTTTTAACAGGGAAATTTACAATTAAATTTTCCATAGCAGTTTTGTCGGTTTCGCTGTCGTTTATGGCCTTTACAAAAGCTTCTTTTGTAACACCCTCTTTAAAGCCAAAGGAGATAGAGGCGCCCTCTCTGGTATCTAAAATGTACCAGCACTCTTCCTTGCCGTGGGTGGAGTTTAAATATTTTTTTGAAAACTCCTTATCGGGGTGTGCCTGTACGGGAAGACGAATGGCACTATCAAGATATTTTACCAAAATGCCAAGACTTTCCTTATTGCCAAGTATCTTATCACCGTATTTCTCATAAGCTTCGCTTAAATAAAGGTCGGTGCTTTCAATTTTGGAAACACCCTCAAAGGGGTCGGTGCTGCCCTCGTTAAGGGCAGTTACAGAGGAAGCAACCCATTCTTCGGGATAAAAATCATCCACATAATCTTTACCAACAAATTTACCAAGGAGTTTACCGCCTGTGTAAACCCTGAATACTCGGTTGGCTTCAAAAAATATCGGTTTTTCGTAAAACATATTATACCTCATACTTAATAATTTGTTGTGCATCTGCAGTGCTTGCAAACTTACCCACCGCAACAAGGGAGAAAAGGCAGGCGCCAAAGCAGGCCTCTTCCTTATGTGCAGGAATCATAAGCTTTTTGCCAAATCTCAAAGACAAGCTTTTAGCAAAGGCGGGGGTTTTTCTAATACCATTGCCCGAGCCGATAAGCTTTTCGCAGGTGATGTTAAGCCCTGCAAACATATCGTAAAGCTCGGTTGTCATACCCTCTATAGTGCCGTAAATAAGCTCGGCGGGGGTAAAGTTTTCGGGTGTAAGTCCTAAAATGCTTCCCCTTATTTCGGGGTTGGCTCTGGTGCCCATAAAGCGGGTATCAACGCTTAAATCGCCCTTTTCCTTGCCCTCAATAGCAGCCAGCATCTGGTCATACACCTTGGACTGCTTTTCGCCGGTAACCATTTCGGCAACGCTGCGTAAGAACTGTTCCAAAACCGCAAAGGATTTGCCGCCGCAAAGCGAGCAACCAACAAGCAAATACTTGCCCTCTACGTAGGGCCTTGTTTCTATTCCGTTTAGGTTACAAATTTTATCAGTAGCGGTTGAAATCTGGCTACCCGTACCGGCATTTACCAAAACGCTTCCATCACCGCAAACAGAGCCCATAAAGCTTGCTTGGTTATCGCCGATAGCAACGGCAACGTCAGAATTTTTGTATTTACCCAAAACTGTAAAATCGTTGGTAATAGCGGGGAGCAGTGCATCCTCCACGGTAAATTTGTTTGTTAAAAGGTCGTACTGCCCAAAGCTTGCAGCATCGCTGCTATGAACTATTGGGGAACTCACACCTGCAAACTTCATTGCAACATAGTCGTGGATGGTGCAAAATACCACTGCATTTTGGGGTACAAGACCATTTTCCTTATTATAAAAATGGGTAACGTAGCCATAGCCAACAAAACTGTTTAAATGCTCTGCATAAGTTTTGTTACCAAAGGGGAGTTCTCCGCGTCTATCCTGCCAGGTGTAGAGGGGAGAAAGGGAGTTTCCGTCCCCGTCCAAATACACAATTCCGTGCATCTGCCCCGTAACACCAATGGAAATAACGTCATCGGTGTAAAGCTCGTTTAAAATGCTAAATGCGGTATTAAGTATTTTTTCGGGATCTTGTGCTCTCTCCCATTCGTTTTGGGTTTGAAGCCAAGTGTCATTTGCTTTTTCAATTTTTTTGGTAACACCCTTTTCGGTATCAAGCAAAATACCGCAAATAGAGGTGGTGCCAATATCAATTCCTATACTTTTCATTACTAGCACTCCAAGGTTGTAGATTTAAGGTCCAAACGCTTAATAATATCGTTTTGAATTGCGGGAGAAAGGTCAAGGAAGTTTACAAAGGTTCCGTGAATTCTCATAATGTACACACCGCTAGGAGCATACTTTTTGGGGTTGGCCTGAACCTTTCTAAGGGTTTCAGGAGTAGTAACGTTAACGTAGAGGTAGAAGGGTGCAATTTTATCTTCGGGAGAACTAAAGAACAAAGGATTTACAATCTTTTCTTTGAACTCCATTCCCTTGCCCTCGAAGCTTTCGCTTCTAAAGTATTTAGGGTCAATACCAAGGTGAGATGCATAACCGCCGCCCATACGCCCATAGGGGAGTTTAAGTGCGGAAAGCATACGGAAGCCCATACCGTTGGTGGCTTCACCAAAGAGCGGGTCAACACCGTAGCCAAGCATTTCTCTCGACTGTCTGCCGTCGGGGGTAGCACCAACCCAGTATCCGTATGTAAGGTGGGTAGAGGGGCTTGCATAGTCTGCGCGGAAAGGATTACCAAGGTAGTTTTTCTTTGATGTTACAATATCGGTAACCTTGTTAACAACCTCAACGGCTTCCTTGTCAACCTCGTCAATGTTGTTGCCGAATTTGGGAGCAGACATTAAAAATGCTCTTAAATCCTCAAAGCCAACAAAGTTAGCTTTAAGTGCGTCTACAAGGCGGTCGGCCTCTTCGGGTTTTTCTTTTAGTAGTTTATCAACTGCAACCAAGCTATCGGCAATTACCGAAACGCCGTGAATAAGGCATCCGCTACCGTTATATTTGGTACCTTGTTTTTCGGTGTCGCGGGTATCAATTCCGCTTTCAAGTCCACCCATAAAGCAGGAAAGGAAGGGTACCTTAAGGTTGGAAAGAGCTCTGGAAGCACCGTTAGCATTGTCGGTCATACGCTTAGCGTAAAACTCAACGTTTTTATAGAATTCTTCTCTAAGGTTTTTAAGGTCGGCCGGTTTTAGGTCGGCAAGCTTTTCACCTGTAATAAGTGAGGTGCCACCTGTAAGGGTAAGTTCCAAAATTTTGGGAAGGTTTAACCAGCTGTTAGTTGTATTTCCGTTATCCTTACCCATAATAAGGGGTTCCTGGCAGCCTGCAATAGAGGTATCAACGATATCGTCCTCGTCAATGCCGTTTGCTTTAAGCATAGCAAAAAGGGAATCGTCGTTGAAGAGTGAGGGGGTAAGAATACCGGGGGAGAAGAAAAATCTTCCAAGCTCTTCATGAAGCTTATCGGGAGTATTTTTATGCATCTTAACCGACAAAATCGGCTGAGGCATATTCATATCATAATATGCGTCCAAAAGTGCATAGGAGGTTTCGTTTGTAAGGTCATTTCCGTCCTTATCCCTACCGCCTATAATAATGTTTTGGGAGATAGCCCAGCTTCTGTCACCAACGTTGAAGAAAACAAGGAAGTGCTTAAGAAGAGCGGCTGCAGTATCGCGGTCCAAACCGTTTCTATAGGGCTCAAAAATGCGGTCGGCGTTACCAACCGAGAATGCAAACGGGTTGGGAGTTTGCTCTAAGCACATAATCTGCCAAAGAAGTAGGAAAACCTGAATTGCCTCATAAAGGGTTTTAGCACCTTTTTTGGGAGCAGTTTCAAGGGTTTGTACCATAAGTTTAAGCTGTTCCTTGCGCTCATCAGAAGCAGTTGCCATAAGCTCCTTTGCAAGTGCAGCGTAGCGGTCGGCTAAAATAATTACGCTCTCTAACGCAATTTTCATTGGCTCTGCGGCCTTTTCCATCATAGCCTCAACACCATTTGCAATTGCAAAGCGGAAGTCAGGAATAAGGTGGCCTGTAACCTGTTCAATAAAATATGCTACCTCCTTGGTGTCAAGCTCGGCATTTTCATAAACTTTGGAAAGCTCGGTAACGTAAGGAGTTTTGGAAAATTCTTCCCTCATTTTTTCAATGCGCTCTTTGGGGAATTCTTCGTTTGGCTCAATATCATTAAAAACTGCAGTGGGGTCGCAGTAACCACTAAAGGTTTCTACCCTAAAAGAGGGGTTGATAAGAGCATAGCTTTTTGCAAATCCGTCGTCCTGAGTTCCCGCAAAAATGTTGTTCTCACTAATTTCAAGTGGAATACCTGCAACAACGTCCTTGAGTATTAGAGCTTTCTTTGTTTCCGCGTCATATCCCTTGTACTTTTCTTCGCCCTTGCTTTCAATTTCCTTGGCAATAAACCAACCGTCAAGGCGGGTTTTACTGCGTTCGTATTTGAAAAGCTTTTTGGCCATTTCAGTAATTTGCTCTGCAGTGTAAATTTTGTTAAAATCCATAACTCATATCACCTTTCATTTTAAGTTTTTATAAGCTTAAGGCCGTTTTCACTAAACAACCTGTTAAAACTAGCAAGTGTTTCTTTGGAAATAAATCCGCTTTCAATTTCATATGGCTTTGTCCATTTTTCCTTGCCGTATTCGTGGTAGGGAAGTAGTTCAAAACGAATGTTTTCAGTATTGTGTTTTTTAAAAAACTCTACAAATCCCTCAGGGTCGGAGTTAAAACCGTTTATAATCGGGATTCTTATAAGCGCCTCGCGTCCACTTTCACAAATTCTTGCAAAATTCTCAAGGGTTAAAGTGTTTTCTACAAATGTCCACTCTTTATGAACTGTAGGGTTAAAGTGCTTTACATCCATAATCAGGTGGTCTATGTAAGGTAGAAGTTCAAAAAGTCTTTTGCTTGTGCCGTTTGTTTCAATGCAGGTGTTAATGTTGTTTTCTTTTAAAGCTTTATAAAACTCTAAAATCGCATCAAACTGTAGGGTAGGTTCGCCGCCTGTAAGGGTTACACCGCCACCCGAAAAAAACATTGCCTTGCAGGAAATTGCTTCTTTTACAAGGTCATCAACCGAAAGGGTTTTGTAGTTTATTTGTTCCATTCCCTCAGGGTTGGAACACCATTTGCATTTATAGTTGCAGCCCGAAAGGTGGTAAACCAGTCGGTTACCAGGACCGTCTTGGGAGTAGTTAAACCCTTTTTGGAAAATTTTAAGCTCTGCCGTTTTAATCATCCCCCTTAAAAAAGCGGTCAATTATCAGTGTTCCTGCAATAAGTACCTCGTTTTGGGAGCCTCCGGGAACAACCGAAATTTTGCTTTTGGTAATATTTTTGTTTTTAAGGGCGTCGTAAAGCTTTCCTGCAAAAATTTCACCTTTGTAGGATAGCTTACCACCCAAAACAATGGTTTTAAAATCAAAAAGGTTAATGGCCGAAATCAGAGCAGCACTTAAATATCTTACCTCTTTTTCCATTATATCTATAAGATTTTTATCTATGACCTCTTTCCAGTCCTTAACGTTGGTGCCGTCCAGCAGGCAGGGGATGGATGCGTACTGCTCTAAACACCCAATATTTCCACAGTTGCAGGGCTTACCGTTAAAATCAATAGAAATGTGTCCCAACTCGTTGCCAAGCCCGCTACCACCGCGGTGGATTTTGCCGTCGGTAATAATGCCCGAACCAATACCATCGTCTACAAGAACGGTAATAAAATTGTCATTTGCCTTTCTGCTTCCAAAATATTGCTCACCCAAAGCATAGGCATTTGCTATATTTTCGGTGCGAAGGGGAAGGTTTAAGGCAGTGCTTAAAGAGTTAAGGTTGAAGTTGTGCCACTTTTCAAAGTTAGGCGGGGTTAAAATCGTGTTAGTTTTGTAGTCAACGGGGCCCGGGGTGCTTACGCCAATTCCAAGTAGTTTTTCCCGCTTTATGTTGTTTGTTTCAAAAAGGTCTTCTAACCCTGTAATTATTTCTTTTATAACCTCATTTGGGGAAATGGAAGCGGTAGATATAATATTTTCTGCCAAAACCTTTCCGCCAAGGTCTATAATTCCAAAGGTGCAATGTTTACGCGTAATATTTATACCAATAGCATAGTAGAAGTCGTTATTTATTGTAAGTAAAATGGGCTTTCGGCCTACACCCGTATAGTCCGATTCGCTTTCCTTTATAAGGCCCGCCTGGGTAAGCTCTTCAGTAAGCAGGGTTACTGCCGCCTTGGTAAGACCCATTCGCTCGGCAATTTGCACGCGCGGAGTGGGCGTTTCACGGATAATGCTAAGAAGCATTTTTTGGTTTTTGCGTTTCATAGCAAGTGAATTGGTTGCTCGCGTCAAAACAACACCCCTAACAATTAGTTAAATCATTTAACTAATTATATAATACATTATATATAAGGAAAAGTCAATAAAATATATTCAAAAAATATCTGCTTTTTATCGGCGCTCGGGTTCAAAATATCTATCTTAAAACAAAATAAAAAACCCACCTGCAGATAGGTGGTTTTTTATTGGCGGAGAAGGAGGGACTTTTAGTTGCAATGCAACCCCTCTTGCGGTGCCCGAAGACTCAATGCTGCCGCATTTCGCTTTTCGACCGCTACGCCATTTATCGCTCCCTTTTTCTGCCACAGGCAGCGGTCGCTCAAAATGCCCGCGCCACGGCGCTCGGGTTCAAGTTGTGTATTTTAAAACAAAATAAAAAACCACCTGCAGATAGGTGGTTTTTTATTGGCGGAGAAGGAGGGACTTGAACCCTCGCGCCGGTTGCCCGACCTACGCCCTTAGCAGGGGCGCCTCGTCACCACTTGAGTACTTCTCCGTGTAACGTTTAAAAATTATATTTAAATGGCGGAGAGATAGGGATTCGAACCCTAGGCTCTTGCGAGTCACTGGTTTTCAAGACCAGCTCCTTAAACCACTCGGACATCTCTCCATTAGCGTGCCATAGAATTATAGCATATTAAAGGGGTGTTGTCAACACTAAAATTTTAAATTTAAAATAAAAATTAACCCTTAAATTCATAAAAAAATATTTGGCGGTAGATTTTTTTGTCTTATTATGTTATATTAGTATTAAACCAAATTTAAAAGGGAAAGGGAGTGTCTTTTTTGTCGGCTTATGATGATTTTTCGCTTTGCTATGACGAACTTATGCAGGACGTTGATTATTTTGGTCGCACTGATTATATTTTAAAGCTTTTTGAAAAGTACGACAGAAAGCCAACCCTACTTTTAGACCTTGCCTGCGGCACCGGTAATTTTAGCTTTGAGTTTGCCAAAAACGGTATTGAGGTTATAGGTGTAGACCCATCCGAGGGTATGCTTTGCGCCGCTATGAAAAAGCTTGAAAATAAAGCAGATAACCCTATATTTTTAAATCAATCGGCAGAGGAACTTGACCTTTTCGGCACCGTTGACGGCGCAGTTTGTTTAATGGATAGCTTAAACCATATAACAGATAAGTTGGCGCTTCAGGAGGCTTTTAACAAGGTGTCTCTTTTTCTTGAAAAGGATAGACTTTTTATATTTGATTTAAATACGCCCTATAAACACAAAAATGTTTTAGGAAATAATACATTTATAAAGGAAGGAGAAAACATATTTTGTGTTTGGCAAAACTCTTCGGAGGACGGAATAACGGTTGATATTTTTATTGACCTTTTTGTGGAAAATAAAAATGGCAGTTATGAGCGCTATAGTGAGGAATTTTCAGAGGTCGCATATGAGGAAAGCGAAATTGATGAAATTCTATGCACGGCGGGCTTTTTAAAGGTGGCGGTTTTGGATGCCGATACAAAAAAATGTGTCAAAGAGGACACCGAGCGAGTATTATATATAGTAAGGAAGAAATAATAAATGGGAAAGCTTTTTAGAACAATTACAAGTGATGGCTTAGTTATGGCAACTGCCGTAGATACTACAGATATAGTGGCAAAAGCCGAGCAAATTCATTCTACAAGTGCAGTTGTTACCGCGGCGCTTGGCCGTCTTCTCACTGCCGCATCTATGATGGGTAATATGCTTAAGGGTGCTGATAATACTATCACTCTTCGCGTAGCCGGCGATGGCCCTATTGGCAGTCTAATTGCCGTTTCGGACAGTAACGGCGACGTTAGGGGTTATGCCACAAATCCCGTTGTAGAGCTGCCACTTAATGCAAAGGATAAGCTTGACGTTGGCGGTGCAGTAGGCAAGGGTAGTCTTTACGTTTTAAAGGACCTTGGAATGAAGGAACCATATAACGGACTGGTACCGCTTGTTAGCGGTGAAATTGCTGAGGATATTACCTCCTATTACGTAATAAGTGAGCAAATTCCTACCGTTTGTGCTCTGGGAGTTTTGGTAAACCCTGACCTTACCGTTAAATCGGCGGGTGGTTTTATAATTCAACTTCTCCCCGCAGCGGGGGATGATACGGCGGAGCTTGTTGAAAAGGGACTAAAGGATTTGCCCTCGGTAACCGCCATGCTGTCATCTGGCAAAACCCCTCTTGATATGATTAAACTGGCCCTTAAGGAATTTGAGGTGGAAACCCTTTACGAGCAGGATATATATTATAAATGTAACTGCAGTGAGGAAAGGGTAAAATCGGCTCTTGTATCCCTTGGTCAAAAGGAACTCGACGATATGGCAATGGATATGCCTGAGATAAAGGTAGAGTGTCATTTTTGTGAAAAAATATACAAATTTTCGCCCGACGAAATAAGAAAAATGACGAAGAAATAAAATTTTAAAAAATTTAAAAAAATGTGTTGACAAATGAGTTTAGTTGTGGTATTATAACATTCGTCGCCGATGAGGTAGTCAGCAGGCGGTATAAGTGGGAGCATAGCTCAGCTGGGAGAGCATCTGCCTTACAAGCAGAGGGTCACAGGTTCGAGCCCTGTTGTTCCCACCATTTTTGGCCTGGTAGTTCAGCTGGTTAGAACGCTAGCCTGTCACGCTAGAGGTCGTGGGTTCGAGCCCCATCCAGGTCGCCAATTTGCCTCTGTAGCTCAGTCGGTAGAGCAAGGGACTGAAAATCCCTGTGTCGTTGGTTCGATTCCGACCGGAGGCACCATTTATGCGGATTTAGCTCATCTGGTAGAGCGCCACCTTGCCAAGGTGGAGGTAGCGAGTTCGAGCCTCGTAATCCGCTCCAAGGACGCTTAAAGGAATTTTAAGCGTCCCTTTTTTAACTAAAGTAAATAAGGCACCATAGCCAAGTGGTAAGGCAGAGGTCTGCAAAACCTTTATGCCCCGGTTCAAATCCGGGTGGTGCCTCCAAAAAAACTCTTGTTCGAAAGAACAAGAGTTTTTTAGTTATATTCGCCTTTCGGCAAGTGATATTGCTTCGCAGTGATATTTGGACTAAAGTCCAAGTGATATTCGCTTCGCGAGTTATGGCGGCGAATATAATATCACTGAAACCGCAAGGTTTCAATATCACTTTCACAAAGTGAAAATATCACTCTGTGCGAAGCACAGAATATCACTAACTCTTGCACCTCCGTCGCTTTTATGCTATACTATACATAGGCGGTGATTATATGAGTAAGCATAGATGTCCGTGGTGTGGAGAAAACACATTAACAACATTTCAAAAAAGTGCAAGAAGGACACATGATTACGCATTAGGAAAGGTGAAAAACAAGGTTTATTTTTCATGTCCATCATGCAATAAAGAAATTGAACATAAAATATCATCTAAAGGGAAGAAGTACGAAAGTATTTTAATGATAATTATTTTGGCTTTTTTGCTTTTACTTTTCGTGTTTACTGCATTTAACTTAAAAGTATTGATTTTGGTTGATGTAGTTCTTCTGCTAATAAGCGCCGTTCTTCTGATTTTAGTATATAGTAAATTTTCAGAGTTCATAAAATACGAAAAGAACATTGTTATTTAATAAAATTTCTTGGTTTTCTCCCAGATCTTTTTCGGACACGAATGACAAAAAATTCCTGTTCGTAAGAACAGGACTTTTTTTATCCAAGCCGACAGGCTTGGTATATCATCACGACGCAGTCGTGTATATCATTGCCGCACAAGTGCGGCGTATATCATCACACGAAGTGTGTATTTCTGTCGGCTTGATGATATACAAAACTTCGTCTTGATGATATACAATGCTCCGCATTGATTTATTGCCACTTTTATGCTATAATACACTTAAAGGTTGGTGATTTTGTGGAAATTAGAGCGAAATGTAAATTCAATAGAGATTCCATTAGAGCGTTAGCGCATTTAGCTACATTTAAGAAAGCGAATCCAAAAAAAACGGTTATTATGAGGACTGTTCTGTGCGTTATTTTGCTTTTAGTCATTATTGCAGAACTAGTTGTTTTTGAATTTGATATTATTCCGATTGTTTTAATTGTTGTTGATATTCTTGTAATTGCAAAAGATTGTTTCATGTATTTTCTTTTGCCTAGAATACAATATAAAGCATTGGCAAAAATGAAAGATGCAGAAAATGAGTATGTCTTTTGTGATAATGTTCTAAAAACATTTACGAAAAGTAATGAATATAACGGTGAAGCAGAAATTGAATATTCGTTGTTCGTAAAAGTTTATGAAACATCAAGACATTTATTTTTATACCAAACAAATAATCAAGTCTTTATTATTGATAAAAACACCATTGAGGGTGGGACGGCTGAAGATATTAGAAATAAGTTGTCCTTTTTCGTAAAGGACAAGTACGTTATTTGTAAATATTAAAGAAAATCAGGTTTTTAGACCGGTTCCATTTTGAGTGTCGGTCCCAAAAATCCCGTTCACGTAAGTGGGCGGGATTTTTACTTATTACTTATTACTTCTTCACTCTTACTTAAAATAATGTTTTGAAGGGGATTTTTGGGAAGTAATAAGTAATAGGTAAGAGGTAATAAGTATTGCGACTTTATCGCTTTTATGATATAATACACATAAAGGTTGGTGATGAGATGAAAGCTATTCGAATATTTTTGTGGATTATTATTTGTACAATTTTCTTATTAGGACTTTTATACTTATTCACAGGATCGTTGGAATGGTTTCCTACTCCCAAACAACAAGAAAAAGCTCATTTAACTGCTATTGTTATGACGGCTATACCTGCTATTAGCGGTATTATATTGTTCTTAACGAGAAAAAAGTAAGAAATCCTCGGTTTTCACACGGTTCTTTTTCAATGAAATTCGTTCCTTGCGGAACGAGTGAAATATTGCTACGCAATATGAAATACGCTTCGCGTATGAAATATGCCTACGGCATATGAAGGAACGAATTTTATTTCACATTTTGCCAACGGCAAAATATTTCATAATCCGCAAGGATTATTTCATATAGCGAAGCCATATTTCATTTTCCCTTGCGCCTTCGCCGCTTTTATGCTATAATACGCCCAAGGCGGTGATTATATGAAGAAAATTAGCCAAGGTAAATATGAGATTTTCACTACAAAGGAAGATGCAATCGATAAGTTTATGCAAATGCAAGGTGTTTGTCGGGAAGAATTAAGCAGTGAAAATCTCATAGAGTTTTATTGCTCTAAAAAAGGCAAAATTGCTATCACTAACCCGCCGAAAACACAGTTTGAACACACAAACTCTACCAATCTTTATGCAGAGATTATAGAACAAGATGGTAAAACATATATCACATATTATACTGTGTATAGTCATTTTAATAACGTTTTGAAACTTATATCTCTTACAATGTTAATTGTAATGGCTATCCTCGCTATTTTATTGGCTGTTTCCAATGTAGACAAAACAGTTTCTCCTATTGTTTTAGTTTTATGTTTACTGTTTTTCGTTTATCAACTGTTTAATAATGCAAAAGAGCAAAAGAATTCTCCTAAAGATTCAGAAATATTGATAAATGAACTCGAAAAAAGAGTCGAAGCTGTAAATCTATGGGATAAATAAGAAAATCCTCAGTTTTCACCCAGTTATTTTTCGTACGCGAGAGACAAACAATCCTCGTTCTTCGGAACGAGGATTGTTTTATCCATTGCGAAAGCAATAAAAGAATACAGTTCAAATCGAATAAAGCACGAGAAAGAAAGTAATTAAGTTATTTCGACCTGCAGGACACACTTATGGGTAGTAAGAAAAATCGTCAGCTGGCAGAGCAATCATAAAAGGTGCTTGCTCGTAATCAGTATCGGTTAAGGTTATCCCCGAAAATATACCTTATATTCTCGGATATTAAGCATCATTCACCCTTTTTTAATGAAAAGTCTTTTACGGTTATTTCTTTAAAAAATGGTATTAGAAGAACAAAAATACCTGCACCTATTACTATAAGACGTTCAGTATTAAATTTATAAAGTTCTAAACCATCAAGTACAAGTACAGTTATTATTGCTACAGGAATAATTATCCAGCATATTAAACGGATACAATTTAATTTCTTTTTCTTTATGCTTAATATTTTCCTCATTTTAATACACCTGCTTTTTTTGTTGACAAATTAACTTCCCTTTGCTATACTTTGATTAAATAATTTTTATGTCTGAATTTTACAATATTTTCCAACTTTTGGGAATTGCTCAAGTTTTATAAAAAGGTGTTAAAATTTTACTTAAGTTGATAAAATTCGGGTAGAAAGGTGATAGAATTTGATAAAAGAATATTTAAAGTACCTTAAAACTAATGGTAACTTTTCATGGCACGATATTTCTGTTGCCAGCGGCTTGCCGGAAGCTACGATAAGGAAGATATTTTCAGGTGAAACTGCTGACCCACGTTTTGAAACGGTAGTGAGACTTGTTAGTGCAATGGGCGGTTCTTTGGACAAAATAAATGCTATTGAAAAAGTGGAAAAAGCTGAAATAAGTGAAGATTCACAGATAAAAGCGCTAAAAGCACTAAAAGAGGTTTATGAAGAACGCATAAAGGACATAAAGCAATCATCTGTAGAGCACATAGAATCACTTAAAAGGGATAAAAGGATACTGGTAATAGTCACTTGTGTTTTAAGTGCTTTATTAATAGGTGCGTTGTTATTTGATTTACTTGTTGGTTCGGCGGGCTTTTTGAGATATTGATTGGTGCTTGGCAACCAACATTCATTAATCTCCTTCCTAAAAGGGTGATTAGAAAATTAGATTTTAAGACTGGTTCCATTTTGAGTGAGGTCCCCAAAAAAGACCATATTATGATGGTCTTTTTTTGTATTTGTGTCCGCAGGACACAACATCGTTTTGCGGTGAAACCGCAAATATCATTTATTCGGAGAATAACATCATTCTGCCTTGTCGGACACAAAACGATGTAATGCTTCGCATTGATTTATCGTTAGATTTATGCTATAATACACATAGGCGGTGATGGTATGGAGCACAAGGGATATGTAAGAATATGCGACGGTGCTAAAACTGCCATTTTGTTTGTACACGGTATAGTTGGTACGCCAAACCATTTTAAAGATTTTGTTTCTTTAGTTCCAAATTCAATATCGGTTTATAATTTACTTTTAGATGGGCACGGAAAAGGGGCAAAAGATTTTTCAAGGTCGTCTATGAAAAAATGGGAAGCTCAGGTTTTTGCCACAGTAGAAAGCTTAGGCAGAGCACACGAAAAAATCATAATAGTTGCTCATTCAATGGGAACACTTTTAGCGGTAGAGCAAGCCATTAAAAATAAAAAGGTTTGTAAGCTGTTTTTTCTGTCGGTGCCGCTTAAGTTAAAAATAAAATATAGAATGATAACGAATTTACTTAAGGTGTATTTTGGGAAAATTAAGGAGAACGATTATTTGGCTATTGCTGCGCAAGAAAGCTGTGGGATTGAAACGGTAAAAAATCCATTAAGCTATATTGGGTGGATTTTTTGCTAATTTAAGGCGCAATAATGGGCAATTGGTATTGCTAAAGGACTTAAATTGTGCTATAATATTTTAAGTTATAAATTCATCTGTTGGGAATGGTGGAAAATGAGTATAAACGTTGAAGGACTTAAAGCCGCACTGGGTATTGGTTACTTTATTTTGGTATATGGAATTGGCCTGATTGCAATGACCCTTTCGGTTATTTCCTTTCAGTTTAAACGTAGGGTTACCATAATCCTAAGCAACTTTTTTGGGCAGACCTGTTGGATAGCGTATTTTGCCTTGCAGGGTGATTTAACAAGCGCCATAGCTTGTGCTCTAAGCGCCATAATGCTCGCAGTATTTTCTAAAAGCGACAAGTGGAGGTGGGCAACCCACCCTGCTTTGGTTGTGTTTTTTATTGTGCTTATTTCGGGATTTTCGCTTTTTTCATTTAAAAAATGGGCAGATATTTTCCCTGTTTTGGCGGGTATTTTCGGAGTTATTGCAAATAGTAGAAAAAGCGAAGAATCTTTGCGCCGCTTTTCCTTTTTATGGTCGGCGTGTTGGCTTATGAACAGTATTTTCAAGTTGTATCCTGTAGCTATTGTCAACGACCTTTTATGCACCGTATCTACTGTAGTTGCTTTAATTCGTTATAGGGAAAAGGGTAAGAGTCAAGAAAAGTTGTAATTATTATATATTTTTCAGAGGCATAATAACCATAAGGAGATATTAAAATGGAATTTAAAGCAGCAATTTTCGATATGGACGGCACACTTATAAACTCCCTGATTTTTTGGGACTATTTATGGGCAGAGCTTGGAAAAAGATTTTTAAATAACAAAGATTTTAAGCCATCCGTCGAGGATGATAAAAAGGTGCGTACCGCTACCTATAAAGATGCTATGCAGCTTATACACGATAACTATAATATTTGCGAAAGCGGCGAGCAATTACTTGACGTTGCTAATAATTTACTTATCCAATTTTACTCTGATACGGTTGAACTTAAAGGCGGAGTAAAGGAATATTTAGAGCATTTAAAGAGCAAAAATATAAAAATGTGTGTTGCGAGCGCAACGGCAAGAGATATGGTTTTACTTGCAATGAAGCACTGTGGTATTGAGGAGTATTTTTTAGAGGTATTCTCCTGTGCCGATATAGGTAAGGGGAAAGACCAGCCAGATATTTATCTTAAAACTGCCGAGTTTTTAGGTGAAAATTTGTCTGACATTTGTCTTTTTGAGGATTCGCTTGTAGCCATTGAAACGGCCGTTAAAATTGGGCTTCCCACCGTTGCAATTTACGACCGTTATAACTACGGCTGGGAGAGAATGCGGGAACTCGCAGGTGCATATATCGAAGACGGCGAAACACTTTTAAAGCTTGTAAAATAAAATGCAAAGTTCCTTAATGATTAGCGTTTTATGCTAATCTCAGCAGATATAATAAAAGGGCTGCCTGCGAACTGCAGACAGCCCTTTTTACGTTACTAAATAAAAATTGGCTTTATCTAAGATAAACATCAAAAATTGCGGCATCGCAAGATGGAACAGAGTCGGCATTGCCGTAGAGTATTCGCACCTCTGCGTTTTCGGGGAATACCATTTGCAGGTCTTCCTCGGTGTGCATATAGTTAATTGCAACGGTTAAGAAGTGTTTATCGTCAAAGGGGTGCACCGTTACGCCGATTTTGGGATTAAGACTACGTGCCTTTTTATTTAGAATTATATCCTTTGCTACTGTTTCGTAAATTTTGTAGTAGGGGTAGTTGGTAATGGTTTCAGGACCGCCGAAGGCGTAATCCTCCAGCGGGAAGTTAAGGAAATAAACCTTGCCCTTTCCTAGTTTGTTAACCGAGAATATAACTGTACCATCGGTATCACGCGCCAGTACCTCGGCGGTAAGTGGCTCCATTAAATATTTCATTCCGTAGCTAAATGGCAGGGTATAGCCGCCAAAATCTGCCGTTGTGGTACCGGTTGACCTTATAACGCCGTTTGACCTTAGTCCGAATAGCTCTTCGCTACGGGCGTAGAAGCCCTCGTTAGAGGTTACAAGAATAGTGGCGCCGTTACTTACCCTTTCAATAAGCTCGTCAATAAGGTTTATTGTAATACCCGACCAGAAAAGGTGGGGCGGAATAATGTATAAATCAGAGTCGGGCAGCTTATCTTCGCCATAGCAGAAGGTTAAATCAAAGCCCGCTTGCTTGGCCAAAATGTATGCGGCTTCGGCGGTATAGGCATATCCACTGCCCATATTCGGCACTATGTAAACGGCATCTGCCACGGTTCTCTTTGGTAGTTCACCGAAGGGCAGGTTACTAATAGTTTCGGAAAACTTTTTCATTTCCTTTGCTACGGGCTTTTGAGAATAATCCTCGCGCAAAAGCCCTAACTCATTTTCGGTCATACTCCATGAGTTAGGCGGGTTTTTAAGGTGAAGTTGGTCGTGGCCGCACCACCAAAGTAGCCCCATTGAACCGTTTGCCCAACCCGAAAACAAATTAACACGCAGCCAATCGGCGGACATTTCATCGTTGCTTAGCATATTGCTAAAGTGGCCGATTTCCTGCATAAGGGCGGGTTTGCCACCGATACCGGAGTAAATTTCAACCTGGGCTGTGGGAAGCAGAGCAGTCCTCATTCTATTCATTGGGCTTATGTGACCACCCGTATTGGAGGAGGCGTAAGGGTGTGGGGTTAAAATATCGTTAAGTTCGGCTTGTTGTTTGATTGTCCAGGGCTGGGAGTCGGAAACCTGAAGGCCATGCATACCCGACATAATTTGGCGGCTTTGGTCCTCGGCTAAAATAGCATTTCGGATGGTAGAGGTCCAAAGATATGCCTGCCATGGATTTTCTACACTGCCCAGATTGTTACATTCGTTGCCTAAATCCCAATAGGCAATTTCCTCGCGGTGCTTGAGGTGTCTAACAAAGCCCCGCACAAATTTTGATTCAAGACTAAGTGCCTGGGGGTCAGTAATAAGGTTTTTATTGGTAAGGCAGGGGGGATAATAGAGTCTGCCGCTCATCCAACCCGTTACAATGGCAACAATAAACTTTATTCCGTTTTCCTTTGCAATATCACAAAAGGTTTCAAAACGGGAAATCATTTCCATATCAATAAAGAACTCGTTATCTATAACTTTATCATTAGGAAAACGGTATTCGCGCGGCGCACCTTTAGCGGTGTGGAGCACCTCAACTGGTTGAAAATCCCGCCAGTTTGGAAAAACTCTCATATATTTTACTCCGCAGGAGGCAAGGTGCTTTAAATCCTCGCGAATGGAGGCCTCATCCCAGTATTTCCACATATCAATACCGTACTTGGAGCCCCAGAAATTACAACCTATCATATATTTCATTATTTACTACCTCTCAAAATTTTAGTATTTCTATTTATACTATATAACAAAAGGGTTTTTGCCGCAACTCACTTCTATGTTTATACTATGCATTTTTTAAGATTTTATTGACTGATCGTTCTTTTTGACGTATACTGAATTAAACTTGATAGGGGGTAAAGTATGAAAAAAACGAATACTGTTACAAGGCAAATTTACTTGCCAAGCGGCATAAAATCCGACCTATACTTGTCTAAACGAGAACTTCGTGAAAGCGTCAATCTCCACACCCACGCATTTTTTGAGTTTGAAATATATCTTTCTGGCAAGGGGAAGGTCGGGGTAAATAATTACGAAACACCAATTAGTCCCGGTGTTGCGGTATTACTTGCCCCCACAGATTACCACAAAATTACTGTCACTGAAGAGGGACGCCTTTTAAACCTTTCTTTTTCGGGCAATGCCGTACCAAAATATATTTTAGATAAGATTCTTGCCAAGAGTTCAGACAGCTACTTCACTGTGAGCGAGACAGATGTAACGGCAATATGCAGTTTTTTCGATATTATACTGTCAAACCAATCTAAAGAGGCAACTTATGGCGACGGCTTTGAGGATAAATGTGTGGAAGCGCTTCTTGTCCTTATTTTAAGGTACGTTTTGCCGAGCGTTACCACTACGAAAAACGTTGCTGTTTTAAAGGCGCTTAGTTATATACATTCCAATATAGATGAGGATCTAAGTCTTCGGAGTGTGGCGGATTTGGTGGGGCTAACCCCCACATATTTAAGCACCTCTTTTAAGGAAACTACGGGCTATAACTACAAAAACTATATTCTTAAAGTCCGCATAAGTCTTGCTAAAAGACTGATTATAAACAACGCTTTATCCCCCACCGAGGCCTGCTTTGCCGCAGGATTTAACACCTATTCCAGCTTTTTGCGTGCTTTTAAGAAAATTACTGGCATTACCCCCGTCGAATATTTAAAAGAAAACAATAGGTAATGCTTCTTAGTCTTGTAAAATGTAAGATATGCTTTTTAAATGCGCAGATTATAAGCTTAATAATATCTTGAATATATGTATAAACTATGATAAAATAAACAAATAGTTTCACTATAGGGAGTGTAGAAAGTGCTATTTTTAACTAAGCTTCGCAGTCTTATAAAGCCCCTCGTTTCATTTTTAAAATGGGTTGCTTTGGGGCTTATAATGGGCGTAGTCGGCGGTTTAATCGGTACGGCATTTTACCATACTTTAAATTTTGTAACAGGGTTGCGGCAAGGTTCCCCATGGCTTATATTTTTGCTTCCATTGGGCGGCGCTTTGACGGTTGGCATCTACTACCTCCTAAGACTTAAAGAAAACCACGGCACTAACGATATTATAGATTTGGTGCTGTCTAATAAGCGGGTTAGCTTCGCCGTTGCTCCGGCTATTTACCTTTCTACCGCAATTACTCACTTATTTGGCGGCTCTGCGGGTAGAGAAGGTGCGGCACTTCAAATGGGCGGATCTGTAGCTTCTACCTTAGGCCGCGCACTGCGACTTAAAAATGAAGAGCAAACTGCTCTCGTTATCAGTGGTATGAGCGCAGTCTTTGCGGGTATTTTCGGAACACCGCTTACCGCCTGCCTTTTTACAATGGAGTTTGAGGCGGTGGGCAGTATTTTTTCGCCCGCTTTATTACCTTGTTTTTTATCGGCACTTGTAGCCAGTAAGGTGGCCGCTCTTTGCGGCGTTCACGCAGAAACTTCGACAAAGGATTTTGCGGTCAATTTAAATTTGTCAAACACTTGGAAATTTGTTTTACTGGGTATTGCAGTTTCCTTGCTTGGTATTGCGGTCTGCTTTGTATTTCATAAAGCAGAGCACTTGGCAGAAAAATACATTAAAAGCCCTTGGCTTCGCATAGTTTTGGGTGCCGTAATAATAGTGGCGCTATCCTTTATCTTCGGTAACGGAAAATTCAACGGTGCAGGTATGGAAATGGCACTTAGTGCTATAGAGGGAAATGCAAAGTGGTACTTTTTTGCTATTAAAATAATTTTTACTGCAATAACCTTAGCGGCGGGCTTTAAGGGTGGCGAGATTGTTCCAACCTTTTGCATAGGTGCTACGTTTGGTGCCGTTTTGGGCCCTGTTTTAGGCATAGATGCAGGATTTGCGGCGGCGCTTTGTCTTGTAGGACTTTTTTGCGCTACTACAAATAGCCCGCTTGCATCCATTGCTTTGGCGCTTGAAATATTTGGTAGTAAAAGCATTTATTTGTTTGTTTTAATTTGTGTTATTGCCTTTGCCGTTTCGGGGCGCTGGGGACTTTATAAAAGTCAGATATTCCGTTTTTCAAAGCTCCCTACGGCAGAGAGCGAGAAAAAATAGTTTCTATTTAATTTGGAGGAAATATTTTGGGAGAAGTAGCATTTTATATAGGCCAAGCGCTTGGTGCGGTGGCCGTTATACTTGGGTTTATAAATTATCAGGTAAAAACCAGAGAAAAACTGCTTATTATACATCTTTGTACTACCGTTTGCTTTGCGTTTCATTATATGTGCCTTGGCGCATGGGCGGGAATGGCAATGAATTTAATTGGCTTTGTCCGTAATTTTGTTTTTTACCATACAGGTAAAAAGGGCAAAACAAGCAGATGGCTTGCAGCTATGTTTGCTGTAATTATGGGCGCGGGCGGTGCCATTACAAGCATTTTGGCTAAAGAACCACTTTACTTTTTGCTATCTGTCATAGGCCTTATGGTAAATTCCTTTTCTATGTCTTTCCAAAACCCAAACAACATAAGAAAAAGTATACTTATTTCTTCGCCATTAGTGCTCCTCTATGATATTTTCGTTTGGTCGGTTGGTGGCGCAGTTTACGAGGCAATAGTAATAATTTCTTCTATAATCGGTATAATACGTTTTGGCAAGAAAGATAAAAAATAAATGCATAAAACAAAACTCCCTAACTAGGCGGTTAGGGAGTTTTTTATTAAGGTTATTACATCTTTTGCAATATCTTCTGTAAGGATATTGGTCAGACGTTTTTCTATTTCTGCAGTTTCTAACTGTGCCCCTAAAAGAGCGGATTCTATTTTTTTTGAAAGCTCAAAATCAAGCGAATCGGTATAAACCTTTATTTCACTAATTCTGCCGTTTTTAAGATTCAGGTTTACCTCGCAGTCACCAAACGAAAAGCGTCTTCTGGCGGAGAAGGTAAAAGGGGGAGTTTTGCCGTAAATATAGTCCCAGGAACCAAAAAGATTGGCATTATTTTTTGTTTCTTCGTTATCAAAAGGGGTAAGTATATTACCCTTTAAGTTTAAAACAATTTCAGCCGCTATAATAAGCTGTTTGGCCATAATTTTGGTGTTAAGGGTGGGGCAGACGGCCTTTAAATTTATAACCCTTGATGCGACCGATTTTACGCCTTTGGCTGCCAGCTTGTCCATTTTTGGTGTTAGGTAACGCTTTATTTTTTCACTGCTGCTTGAAATTAAAAGGGTTCCATGATGAAGCGCTTTTTTATCCCTATGATAAAAGGCGTTGCCCGAAAATTTTCTGCCGTCTGTCAATATGTCGTTTCTGCCCGAGATTTCCGCCGTAATTCCTAAAGCTTCGCAGGCCTTTTTTATTATTTCAAGATTAAGGCTTAGATTATAATTTTCTTCAGAGCAAATAAAGGTAAAATTAAGGTTGCCCTTGTCGTGGAAAACGGCACCGCCGCCAGACATTCGGCGCACTACAAAGCCGCCCTCTTTTTCTAAAAGTTTGCAGTTGCATTCCACCCAAGGATTTTGGTTTTGGCCTATAACAACGGTATTATCGTTCCGCCACAGAAACAGGCGAAGGGTGTTA